>NZ_QUIO01000034.1:0-43921 GCF_003480145.1 Ruminococcus sp. AM42-11
CTTTCCAGTAACCAGCGATTTTGCAATGTATATTCGCAAGCCGCGCATTTCAGGAGCGGTTTTAGTGGAGGCGAGATCCATGACTTACGGAGACTTAGGCGCGAAGGCTTTCCTGAGCGTCTTAGTCGTAGTTAGTCATTAGCTTGCCGGAACGTTGCGACGCGCGGCGGTGAATATACATTGTGAAATCGCGTCCGGAATAACGACCAACACACTAAATAGCAATTGTGTAAAAAATATCTAAAATACCCTTGCTATATTTTACCCCAATTTTACATTCAAAAGCTAGTGCATTTTACATCCAAACATTAAGATACAACTGTAATCGCGAGAAAGGTAAAAAACATAAGGACCGCGAAGAAAAGGAGAAATGAATTATGAAAAAAGGTTTAGCAGTAGCAATGGCGGCATTATTAGGAGTAGCAACAATGGGAACAACAGCAATGGCAGCAGCTTCCGGAGATATTACAATCTGCTCCAGAGAAGACGGATCCGGTACAAGAGGTGCATTCATTGAACTGTTTGGAATTGAAGAAAAAGACGCAGATGGAAATAAAGTAGACAATACAACAGAAGCAGCAAAGATCACAAACAGCACATCCGTTATGTTAAGCACAGTAGCACAGGACGTAAATGCAATCGGATATGTATCTCTTGGTTCTCTGGATGACAGTGTAACAGCATTAAAAATCGACGGAGCAGAGGCAACAGCAGAAAACATTGAATCCGGAGATTACAAAGTAGTCCGCCCATTCAACATTGCAACAAAGGATGATGTAAGCGAAGCGGCACAGGATTTCATTACATACATCATGAGTGCAGATGGACAGAAGATTATTGAAGACAACGGATACATCTCAGTAGGCGACAAACCTGCATACGAAGCAGCTGCTGTAGAAGGAAAAGTTGTAGTAGCTGGTTCCTCTTCTGTAACACCTGTTATGGAAAAACTTGCTGAAGGCTATAAAACAGTAAATGACAAAGTTGAAATTGAGGTTCAGCAGAGCGATTCCACAACCGGTATGACATCTGCAATCGACGGACTTTGCGATATCGGTATGGCATCCCGTGACCTGAAAGACAGTGAGACAGAGGCTGGTCTTACCGCAACTGTAATTGCAAAAGATGGTATCGCTGTAATCGTAAACAACGACAGTGGTGTTGAGGAGCTTACCAGCGAGCAGGTAAAAGATGTTTACACAGGCAACATCACAACCTGGGAAGACCTTGCAAAATAATAAGAAATAAAGTTACTGTTCAAAAAAAACACCTTGCGGAACGTTACTGGTGAATAGTAAAGAAATAAAGTACCTTTACAATTATGAAACATGAAATAGAAAAAGGAATCCTGCAAAGCCGGTTAAAAGCTTTGCAGGATCCAAATTTTCCGAATAAAAAAGGAACTTATTTTATATGAAATCGATCAATGAAAATGTAATGAAATTTGTATTCCTCGCAGCGGCCTGTACCTCCGTATTAGCCGTTGCATTAATCTGCATTTTCCTGTTTGCAAACGGAATCCCGGCAATGGCGAAGATTGGTCTGCCAGATTTTCTGTTTGGAATGAAATGGAAGCCATCCAATGGACTGTATGGAATTTTTCCATTCATTCTGGGAAGTATTTATGTAACAGCAGGGGCAATTGTGGTGGGAGTTCCAACAGCCCTTCTGCTTGCAATCTTCCTTGCATTTTATTGTCCGAAAAAGCTGTATGCACCATTAAAGGCAATGGTAAACCTCCTTGCAGGAATCCCATCTGTTGTTTATGGATTTTTCGGTTTGACAGTGTTTGTCCCGCTGCTTCGACAGCTTACCGGTCATGATGGAAGTACCATGCTGACAGCTTCTGTACTTCTTGGAATTATGATCCTTCCAACGGTAACCGGCGTTGCAGAACCAGCCTTAAAAAGTGTTCCCACAAGTTATTATGAAGGGGCACTGGCACTTGGAGCAACCCACGAAAAAAGTGTATTTGGCACTGTTTTTCCGGCTGCAAAATCAGGTGTATTAGCTGGCGTGGTTCTTGGAATCGGACGTGCCATTGGTGAGACGATGGCAGTGATCATGGTAGCTGGAAACCAGACCTGGATGCCACAGGGACTTTTCAAAGGACTTCGAACCATGACCGCAAATATTGTAATTGAAATGGGCTATGCAACCGATCTTCACAGAGAAGCGCTGATTGCTACAGGTGTTGTACTTTTCGTATTCATCCTGATTATCAACCTGTGTGTATCAGCCCTGAAAAGGAGAGCAGAAGATGAGTAAAAATAAATTATCTTATTGGAAAAATCATCCTGGTTCTGCCATCCTGAGGCTCCTGGTATGGTTATCTGCAATTATTACAGTGGCAGTTATGGCGTTTCTTGTTGGTTTTATTCTGATAAAAGGTGTTGGAAATCTGACACCAGACTTGTTTGCACTGGAATATAATTCTGACAATGCATCTTTGATGCCGGCACTGATCAACACCTTGATCATCACCCTGTTATCTCTGGTGATCGCAGTGCCATTTGGAATTTTTGCAGCAATTTATCTGGTTGAATATGCGAAAAAAGGAAGTAAGTTGGTTAAGATCATCCGTATTACAACAGAGACTCTTCAGGGAATTCCATCCATTATCTTCGGTCTGTTCGGTCTTCTGTTTTTCAGTACTGCTCTCCATTGGGGATATTCCCTTCTGGCGGGAGCTATGACATTGGTGATTATGATCCTTCCGCTGATCATCCGTACTACAGAGGAGGCACTTATGGGTGTCCCGGATGCGTACAGAGAAGCTTCCTTTGGCCTTGGGGCAGGAAAGCTCCGCACCGTGTTTAAAGTGGTGCTTCCAAGTGCAATTCCTGGAATCCTTTCCGGTGTGGTACTTGCGACAGGACGTATTGTTGGTGAGACTGCAGCCCTGATTTATACTGCCGGTGCTGTGGCGAAGGTTCCATCCAGTCTGATGGGATCCGGACGTACCCTGGCAGTACATATGTATGTGCTTTCCAGTGAGGGACTTTACATGGATCAGGCTTATGCTACAGCAGTTATTCTGTTGCTTTTCGTACTTGTGCTGAACTGGGTATCCGGTTTCTGTGCAAAGCACTTAAGCAAAGCCACAAACGGACAGTAAGTGCCACAGGTGTTGCTAATGTATGCAGTTGTGGCAGCGCAATAGGCGAGAAACAACTAACTTTCATATATGATAATATTGCCAGCAGGCGATACGTCAGCTTGATAAAAATTCACACTCAGCAGAGTTGTTTAGAAAATGCAATAGAACTAAAAATTTCTGCAGCAAGGAGAATTATGGGTAAAATAGATGTAAAAAACATGAATCTGTACTACAGCAGCTTCCATGCCTTGAAAAATATTAATCTGGAGATTCCGGAAAAGAAGATTACCGCGTTCATTGGTCCAAGCGGCTGCGGAAAATCCACATTGCTGAAATCCTTAAACCGTATGAACGATCTTGTGGAAGGCTGCAAGATCACAGGCGATATTTGTCTGGACGGTGAGGATATTTATGGGGATATTGATGTAAACCTTCTTAGAAAACGTGTTGGGATGGTTTTCCAGAAACCAAATCCTTTTCCAATGAGCATTTATGATAACATTGCATATGGACCTCGTACTCATGGAATTCATTCCAAGGAAAAACTGGACGATATCGTAGAGCGTGCTCTTCGAAATGCTTCTATCTGGGATGAGGTAAAAGACAGGTTGAAAAAGAGCGCCCTGGGTATGTCTGGCGGACAGCAGCAGAGACTTTGCATTGCAAGAGCTCTTGCAGTAGAGCCGGAGGTACTTCTTATGGATGAGCCTACCTCTGCACTTGATCCAATTTCAACATCCCACATTGAGGATCTGGCGTTGGAATTAAAAGACCGTTACACCATCGTGATCGTAACTCACAACATGCAGCAGGCAGCCCGTATTTCTGACAAGACTGCATTTTTCCTGCTGGGTGAGATTATTGAATATAACGATACTACAGAACTGTTTTCCAGACCACAGAACAAGAAAACAGAAGAGTATATTACAGGGAGGTTTGGTTGATATGAGAGATGTGTATACCGCAAAGCTCTTCAGGCTTTCAGATGAGGTCCTGGAAATGGGAAATCTGTGCGGTCAGGCCATCATGAAGACCTGTCAGCTTCTGGCAAGCGTGGAGGTCCGTGAGGCTGCCACAAAGGAGATTGGAAGAATTGAGAAGGAGATTGACGACAAAGAGCATAATATTGAGGCTCTGTGCATGCAGCTTCTTCTGAAACAGCAGCCGGTTGGTACTGATCTTCGTAAAATTTCCGCAGCACTTAAGATGGTAACAGATATGGAGCGAATCGGCGACCAGGCTACTGATATTGCGGAGATTCTGAACACAGGCAGTGTTCATATACCAGTAACAGCCATCCCGCTTCAGGAAATGGCAGATTATGCCATGCATATGGTAAATGACAGTGTTACCGCTTATGTAGAGGGAAAAAGTGACCTGGCAAAAAAGGTGATCAGCAGTGATGATATTCTGGATAATCTTTTCGATAAAGTAAGAAATGCGTTGGACCAGAACACCATGGACTTTTCCAGTGACGAGGTTCTTGATCTTCTGATGATCTCCAAATACTATGAGCGAATCGGCGACCACGCCACCAACATCGGAGAGTGGGCAGAGTTTTCTGTAGACGGAATTCACAGAAACGGAGACAGCATCAGCGATCTGTTTAATCCGAATTCCTTATAAAAGGATTGGAACAAAGACAGGGGCAAACATGTTTTGCCTCTTTTTAGCAGGAAAGTTACACATAAAAGAACCTTGTCTGACTGGCTAAAAGCATCGTATCAGACAAGGCTCTATGTTTTTCAGGAGAGGAATTCTTTCTTTTATTTTATCTTATTCGTAATTTTTATGTTTTTTAAAGAAATCCTTTGTTTCCTTTACGACTACACCGCTTAAAGCAAGCAGCGCAATCAGGTTCGGGAAGGCCATCAGGGCATTGAAGATATCTGCAATGTTCCAGACAGCAGCAACAGTCATGTACGGTCCGAAGAAGACGCAGATGATATATAACCAGCGGTAAGTCTTTACTGCAGTCATGTTGCGGTTGAAAAGGTATTCCAGGCAGCGCTCACCGTAATAATCCCATCCGAGGATGGTTGTGAATGCGAAGAATACCAGGCACAGCATAAGAGCAAAGGAGGCAAACTGTGCAGGGAAGGGAAGTCCCTTCTGGAAAGCTGCAGTAGTAATCGCAACACCTTCAAGTCCTGTATTCCAGGTTTCGGTAATGACAATGGAAAGACCTGTCATGGTACAGATTACAATGGTATCAATAAAAGTACCGGTCATGGAAACAAGTCCCTGGCGAACCGGTTCCTTTGTCTGAGCGGCAGCTGCAGCAATAGGAGCGCTACCAAGACCAGACTCGTTTGAGAAAATACCGCGGGCAATACCTTTCTGCATTGCCACAACCATGGTTCCCATGGCACCGCCTGCAAGGGCACTTCCGTTGAAGGCTGTTTTTACAATTGTAGCGATGGCACCAGGAACTGCAGTAATATTTGTGATCACAATGATCAGTGCAAGTGCAACATAAAGAACCGCCATAAATGGAACGATGATCTGGGAACTTTTGCAATACGCTGAATACCGCCAAGAACTACAAGTCCTACGCATAAGGTAAGAATCAAGCAGGCGATTACAGTTGCCCAGGAATATGTATTTCCAAAAAGGGAAACGGTGTGTACGGTATCCGGGTCAAAGAAGTTCTTTACTGCAGAAGCAATACCGTTTACCTGAGTAAAGGTACCAATTCCGAAAAGACCGACTCCGGCTCCAAAGAATGCAAAAATTTTCGCAAGCCATCTCCACTGTTTTCCCATACCATTCTCAATATAATAAAATGGTCCGCCAAGAACGTGTCCGTCCTTGTCGATGGTACGGTATTTGATGGCCAGAAGTCCTTCTGCATATTTGGTTGCCATTCCGAAGAATGCAGCAACGATCATCCAAAACAGGGCTCCGGGTCCGCCGGCAGCAATAGCAGTGGCAACACCTACGATGTTACCGGTTCCGATAGTTGCGGACAAAGCTGTGCAGAGCGCACCAAAGCTTGTGACTTCACCTTCGCCGCCTTTTTCATTTTTTACCATGAATTTCAGTGCTTTTCCCAGATGTCTTACCTGTAAAAAGCCTAACCGAACGGTTAAAAGGAATCCTGTGATCAGGATCAGAATGATTAACGGAAGTCCCCAGACTACTCCGTCAAACCAGGTGATAAAGTTGTTGATTTGTGTAAACATGTTCTCTTTCCTCCATCCTTTTGCCTGAGAGATTAACAGCATTACAAATGCTGCGTACACCTTCGGCGCTCTTCCATAAATTTTTTTGAAGAGACTCTCCTGAGTTACGAAAAACCTGCTTATACATTTTCTATAAAATGTACGAGCATGACGGTCATTCGTACTGTGTAGAAACACACTAACACACAGAATATCATATACTATCATAAATTTCAATGAAAATGTTAGAAAAATATTTTGTTTTGACAAGAAAAATATTTGCCTTTCCTTCATTGCAGCACAGGAGCGCGTTTGGAAAATCATTTCTGCAATCTGCTGGTATTATAAAATGAAACAATCTGCTGGTATCATAAAATGAAACAGTTGACATGCATTTTCATATGTGCTATGCTTATGAAGATTTTGAAAGACAAAGAAAGAGTCTTTTCAAAGCAATTATTTTGGATCACTCCATTTGGGGTTAAGGCCATACGGACAGCCGGGTCCACTGCCGCTGATGGTAACTTTGGTTGCCTTATTGATTGAGTTAGAAGCTCAAATTTTATAAGTTGGTTCCTTTGATAACCACTATGCGCCTAATGCGCAGACTTGTGAAACGGTCAATAAGAGTAGTAAAAGTATGATTGCTATATAGACTCTGACATATATCATCCGGATTTCTATTTTATGTAAATACGAGGATTCCTATATTTATTATAAGTCAATGGAGATAGAATCGGGAAGAATGATCCAAGCAGGTTTGCGTTTTTAAGGCAGCCTGCTTTTTTTGTGTAATAGAAAATTACGTTGGAATTTCCTATTATATAAAAAGCTCTGCCGGGTAGGATTCCACTGCAGCGGAAGAGCAGATGGCGCTGAAGACGCCCCTTTGCAGGCGGAGAATCCTGCAAACAGGATTCTTTATACAGACAAAGGAACTGGAAATGGAGACACAATGAACAGAACTCGTTTTAAACTGGACCAGAATCGTGCACCAATTCACGAGGCTCTGGAAAATTTCCGGCGCATGAGGGTGGTACCCTTCGATGTGCCAGGACATAAAAGAGGAAGAGGAAATCCGGAGCTTACTGAGTTTCTGGGGCAGAAATGTGTAGGCGTGGATGTAAACAGCATGAAGCCTCTTGATAATCTCTGTCATCCTGTATCTGTGATCCGGGAGGCAGAAGAACTGGCAGCAGATGCCTTTGGAGCAGCTCACGCCTTTCTCATGGTTGGCGGAACTACAAGCTCTGTACAGACCATGGTGTTAACTGCCTGTAAGAGGGGAGACGAGATCATCCTTCCCCGCAATGTTCACAGAAGCGTGCTGAATGCGCTGGTTCTGTGCGGAGCAATTCCGGTTTATGTGAATCCGGAAGTAGATCAGAGACTCGGAATCTCTCTTGGAATGCGCCGTGAGCAGGTGGCAAAGGCAATTAAGGAGCATCCCAATGCAGTAGCTGTGTTGGTAAACAATCCTACCTATTATGGAATTTGCAGTGATCTTCGTGCAATTGTGCGGATGGCTCATGAAGCAGGAATGCTGTGTCTGGCAGATGAAGCCCATGGGACTCATTTTTATTTTGGAGGAGGCCTGCCGGTTTCGGCAATGGCAGCTGGTGCAGATATGGCATCTGTATCCATGCATAAAAGCGGCGGAAGCCTGACCCAGTCTAGCCTTCTTCTGACTGGACCTGGCGTCCATGCCGGCTATGTCCGTCAGATCATCAACCTGACCCAGACTACTTCCGGAAGCTATCTTCTGATGTCAAGTCTTGACATTTCCCGGCGGAATCTTGCACAGCGCGGACGTCAGATTTTCCATCAGGTAGCAGATATGGCAGAATATGCAAGGGAAGAGATTAACGCCATTGGCGGCTATTACGCATTTGGAAAAGAACTGGTGAATGGAGATTCGGTTTTTGATTTTGACATTACGAAATTAAGTGTACATACTCTGGATATCGGACTTGCAGGAATTGAGGTTTACGACATTCTGAGAGATGAGTATGATATTCAGATCGAATTTGGTGATATCGGAAATATTCTGGCTTATCTGTCAATTGGAGACCGTGCCCAGGAAGTAGAGCGGCTGGTAAGCGCCCTTGCGGAGATCCGCAGGCGTTTTCAGAAGGATAAATCAGGATTGCTGGATCAGGAATATATTGATCCCCAGGTAGTAACAAGCCCTCAGGAAGCTTTTTATGCAGAAAAATGCAGCCTTCCTCTCAGGGAAACGGAAGGAAAGGTATGCAGTGAATTTGTAATGTGTTATCCTCCGGGAATCCCAATTCTGGCTCCAGGGGAACGGATCACCCCGGAAATCCTGGATTACATTGAATATGCCAAGGCAAAAGGATGCAACATGACAGGTCCGGAAGATCCGGATATATTACGGTTAAATGTGCTGGAGCATGTTTGAAGTTACTGTGAACGGAGTGAACAGTAACTGTTTGAAAAAGGCTGTCTGCAAATTGTGACATACATCTTGCGGGAATAATATTAAAACATACTCTGGCAGGGAGGTAAAGAAAGTGGAAATGTGGTTTTCGGAATTTCATACACCGGATGTGAAGCATAGTATCCGGGTAAACCGTCAGCTCTACTCAAAGCAGAGCGACTATCAGCGAATTGATATTTTTGAGACACCGGAATTTGGCAGGGTTCTTACACTGGACGGAAATGTAATGCTCACGGAACGTGATGAATTTATTTATGACGAAATGATTACCCATGTACCTATGGCTGTCCATAAAGAAGCCAAGGATATTCTTGTGATCGGAGCCGGAGACGGCGGAGTTGTACGTGAACTGACCAGATATGACCGTGTCCGCCATATTGATCTGGTAGAGATGGATCCCATGGTAGTGGAAGCCTGTCGTGCCTATCTTCCGGGAAATGCCTGCAGTTGATGACAGGAGAGTGCACCTTCATTATGAAAATGCGTTGAAATTTATCCGACGCTGTGAAAATAAATATGACCTTATTATTGTGGATTCTTCCGATCCTTTTGGTCCTTCGGAAGGCTTGTTTACACGAGAATTTTATGGAAACTGTTATAATGCGCTGAAAGAGGATGGAATCATGGTCAATCAGCAGGGAAGTCCTTTTTATTCTGAGGACGCCCATGCCATGCAGCGCAGTCACAAAAGAATTGCCAGTACGTTCCAGATCAGTCGTGTTTACCAGGCACATATTCCTACCTTTGCTGCCGGTTACTGGCTGTTTGGTTTTGCAAGCAAAAAGTACCATCCGGTGGATGATCTGGATCCGGAGGCATGGAACGCCCTGAATCTTCGCACCCGTTACTATACCACAAGGCTTCACAGAGGTGCATTTTATCTCCCGGCTTTTCTGGAGGAAATGCTTCAGGAGGTGGAGGACTGATTTATGATTTTACCAAATATTGAGAATTTTATCGGCTGTGACAGCAACTTTGAGGAAGCTGGGATTGTTCTTTACGGAGCGCCCTTTGATTCTACCACAAGCTTTCGACCTGGAGCCAGGTTCGGCCCTTCTGCCATTCGTCATGAAAGCTTTGGACTGGAAACCTACAGCCCTTATCAGGACCGCGACCTTACAGATATTCAGGTATTTGACAGTGGAGATCTGGAGCTTTGCTTCGGCAGCAGTGAAATGGCACTTGCTGATATACAGAATCGTGCCTGGGAAATTCTGGAAGCAGGAAAGATACCCTTGCTTTTAGGCGGCGAGCATCTGGTGACACTGGCGGCTGTAAGAGCCGCAGCCAGAAAGTATCCAGGGCTTCATATTATTCATTTTGATGCCCACGCAGATTTGAGGGATGATTATCTTGGTGCCCGTTTAAGCCATGCGTGTGTCATCCGCAGATGCCATGATATTCTGGGAGATGGACGGATTCATCAGTTTTGCATCCGAAGTGGGGAAAGAGAAGAATTCCGGTTTGCAAGGGAGCATACAGATTTTCATCCCTTTACCTTTGAAGGCTTGGAAGAGACCATACAGGAATTGGACAGGGAGCAGGTTCCGGTATATTTTACCATTGATCTGGATTGCCTGGATCCATCCGTATTTCCGGGAACCGGTACACCGGAGGCGGGAGGCGTAAGCTTCCTTGAGCTTCTTGCGGCTATCCGGAAGGTATCAGAATTAAATATTGTGGGAGCAGATGTCAATGAGCTGGCACCTATGCTGGATCCAAGCGGTGTTTCCACAGCCACAGCATGCAAGGTGGTCAGGGAACTGCTGCTGGCAGTGGCGAAATAAAAACAGCTGCGATAGTGAAATATAAAATAAGGAGATAAAAAATATGAGCAGAGTACTTGTAATCGGCTGCGGCGGAGTAGCCAGTGTAGCAATCCAGAAATGCTGTCAGGCAGATGAGGTATTTACAGAACTGTGTATTGCAAGCAGGACAAAAGAAAAATGTGATGCCCTTGCCCGGAAGCTGGAGGGAAAAACAAAAACAGTTGTTACCACAGCAAAGGTAGATGCAGATGATGTAAACCAGCTGATCCAGCTGATCAATAGTTACAAACCGGATCTGGTAATGAACATTGCACTTCCATACCAGGATCTGACAATTATGGATGCCTGTCTGGCATGTGGCGTAAACTATATGGATACGGCAAATTATGAGCCCGAAGATACCGATGATCCGGAGTGGCGGGCTATTTATGAAAAACGCTGTAAGGAAGCTGGATTTTCCGCATATTTTGATTATTCCTGGCAGTGGGCATACCGGAAGAAATTTGAAGAGGCAGGACTTACTGCACTCCTTGGCTGCGGCTTTGACCCGGGCGTTACACAGGCATACTGTGCATATGCATTAAAGCATGAGTTCGACCAGATTGATACCATTGATATTCTGGACTGCAACGGAGGAGACCACGGATATGCGTTTGCAACCAACTTTAACCCGGAGATCAACCTCGTGAGGTAAGCGCTCCTGGAAGCTACTGGGAGAATGGACATTGGGTGGAAATTCCTCCGATGGCCATTAAGCGGGAATATGATTTTGACCAGGTTGGCGATAAGGACATGTATCTTCTTCATCACGAGGAAATCGAGTCTCTTGCCCAGACAATTCCGGGAGTAAAGAGAATTCGTTTCTTTATGACCTTTGGACAGAGCTATCTGGATCACATGCGTTGTCTGGAGGATGTGGGGATGCTTTCTACTACCCCGATCAACTATAACGGACAGGAAATTGTTCCCATCCAGTTTTTGAAGGCTCTTCTTCCGGATCCGGCAAGCCTTGGTCCCCGTACCAAAGGTAAAACCAATATTGGCTGTATTTTCACCGGAGTAAAGGATGGACAGGAGAAAACCTACTATATCTATAATGTTTGTGACCATCAGGAATGCTATAAGGAGGTTGGAAGCCAGGCAATCAGCTACACGACAGGCGTTCCGGCCATGTGTGGGGCATTAATGATGCTTACCGGAAAATGGATTTGTCCAGGAGTGTATACAGTAGAAGAATTTGATCCGGATCCGTTCCTGGAGGCACTTGACAAATACGGACTTCCACGCAGTGAAAATCATAATCCGGAGCTGGTTGATTAATGAAAAAAACAGATACAAGACCACCCTTTGCAGCATCCGGCGGAGTTATTCCGCCGGAATTCTGGAAAATCAAGACGCCTTGTTATGTTCTTGACGAAACAGCGCTTATAAAAAATGCAGAATTAATGGGAAAGATCGCCGAAAAAACAGGATGTAAAATGCTCCTGGCGCAGAAGGCTTTCAGCAATTATGACTGCTATCACTTTCTGGAGCCTTATCTGGCTGGAACAGAAGCAAGTGGACTGTACGAAGCAAGGCTAGGCGCCCAGGAGATGCCAGGAAAAGAGGTACATGTATTTTGTGCCGGATACCGTGAGGATGAATTTGAAGAGCTGCTTTGCTTCGCAGATCATATAGTGTTTAACTCACCCTCCCAGCTTCTTCGATTTGGAAAAAGAGCGAAGCAGGCCGGAAAAAGCGTAGGGCTCAGGATCAATCCGGAATGCTCTACCCAGGAAGGACATGCAATTTATGATCCCTGTGCCCCGGGAAGTCGTATGGGTACCACGAGAGCACAGTGGGAGACCGCTGTGAAAATACATCCGGATCTGACCGGATTATTGGATGGTATTCACTTTCACACCCTTTGCGAGCAGGATTCCTCTGATCTGGAAACCACTCTTGCAGCGGTGAAGGTGAAATTCGGAGATCTGATTTCTAAGGTAAAATGGCTGAACCTGGGAGGAGGACATCATATTACAAGACCAGGTTATGATATTGCACGGCTTGAAAAGTGCATTAAGGCGGCAAAGGAAGAATGGAAGGTGGATATTTACCTGGAGCCTGGAGAGGCGTGGGCTTTAAATGCCGGATTCTTTCTGACAACCGTGCTAGATGTGCTGCAAAATGGTGATACCCGGCTTGCAATTTTGGACGGAAGTGCTGCATGTCATATGCCAGACGTTCTGGAAATGCCTTACCGTCCTCCCCTTCTTGGAGCAGGGGAGCCAGGAGAGCATGCCGTTACCGTCCGTCTTGGAGGACCAACCTGCCTGTCCGGGGATGTTATAGGAGATTACAGCTTCCAAAAGCCTTTGGCATACGGAGATCTTCTCATGTTTGGCGATATGGCCATATATACAACCTGCAAAAACAATACCTTTAACGGAATGCCTCTGCCTGATATCTGGCTGCGGCATGGTGATAAAACCATGGAACGTCTGACGGATTTCGGCTACGAGGATTTTAAAGGCAGACTTGGCCACCGCAGGTAATCAGAGTAGGTCTCCTGTAAAATTTGTAAAAAGACGTAAGTCATAGAAATATGGCTTGCGTTTTTTTCTGTCTGGAATGAAGTGAGATATAATGACACAACACCAGAAAAGATCTGGAACGTATGAAACAGCCTGAGTATATGTAAACATATGGTAATAATATCTAAAAAAAGAAGATACATTTTTAGTAAAAAACGCTTTTGAAATAAGAACAAAATGGTTTTATAATAAAAATAACGGCAGGCAGCGTAGTGATGCGGGAAAGCAACATCTTATATGCTGCCTGTTGTTTATAAAATGAATTTCAGGAGGAACCATACATGCATGAATATGAAATCTTTATTGAAGAAATAAATCCGTGTGGAGGAGAACAATACAGTAAAAAAACTTTGATTGAGGCAGAAGCAGTAAGTCCGGAAGCTTATGTAAAAGAAAACGGAAGATTTCCAGTTCTGGAATCTACATGCAATGAGAGCGGCGATGTTGTAATAGTAACAGGAGACAAACAGGGTTCTTTTGTACGTTATACTTTTACGGAATAAGAGTTCCGGGCAGCAAGGAGAGGATTTTGTGAAATATGAAATTGGAGATTTTGTCAGCAAACCAGTTACAGGTATCTGTAAAATAGAGAACATTCTATATTTGAATCCGCAGGATGAAAAAAATGATAAATTGTATTATCTCATGAAACCAGTAGAAGATGAAAAGGAAAAGATATATGTTCCTGTTTCAAATTCAGCTTCGAGGCTGCGACTGTGTCTGACAAAAGAGGAAGCATGGAATCTGATCAAACGAATTCCAGAGATTCCGACAGCATGGACAAATAATGAAAAGATGAGAGAGCAAAGCTATAAAGAGGCAGTAAAATCAAATGATCCTGAAGCCTTAGTTGCTATTATAAAAATGATTTATCAACGAAAACAAAAAAGGCTTGCACAAGGAAAAAAGTGCACTACTACAGATGCAAGATATTTTCAGGTGGCCGAAAATCTGTTATATGTAGAGCTTGGAATTGCTCTTGGAAAACCAAAGCAGCAAATTTGTAAAACAATTATTGATTATATGAATCAAAGAGTTGACAATCGTATTTGAAAAATGGAGGAATTGTATAGAAAACGCAAAAAAATTTGTTTGACTTTTAGAAAAACAGGCAATATAATTAAATCAAACGAGTAGCAGGTAAGCGTAAATCCAGTTTACAAGCTGCTCGTTTTTGTTTTACTAAAAATGAATATCGCCATGAAAAAGTGTGTAGCCTGTCAGCGTAAGTCCAGCTTATATGACAGGGTGCGCGCTTTTTTTTACAGAAAAAGAGAGGAGTTAAAACAAAATGGCGGAAAGCAACAAGATGAAGGAGATGCCGGTGAATAAGCTGATGGTCCAGATGGGAATTCCGATGATCTTATCCATGGCATTGCAGGCTGTTTATAATATTGTAGACAGTGCGTTTGTAGGAAATATGAGAGTGGGCAGTGAAGCAGCACTAAATGCACTGACCCTGGTATTCCCGGTTCAGATGCTTATGGTGGCAGTGGGAATCGGAACGGGTGTAGGAACCAATGCACTTCTTGCAAGGACACTGGGACAGGGAAACCGTAAAAAAGCTGCGAAGGTAGCAGGAAACAGCCTGTTTTTGGGTGTGATCATTTATGTGGTTTGTTTATTATTTGGCATCTTTGGAGTGAGAGCATATATTTCATCTCAGACAGTAGATGCAGAAGTACTTGAGATGGGAGTAAGTTATCTGCGGATATGTTGTGTGATTTCTTTTGGAATCATCTTCTTTTCTTTGTTTGAAAAGCTGTTACAGGCCACAGGACGCTCTCTTTATTCTACAATCGGTCAGGTGGTTGGAGCAGTTATAAATATCATCCTTGATCCGATCATGATTTATGGGATTGGACCTTGCCCGGAAATGGGAGTGAAAGGTGCAGCCTACGCAACTGTAATTGGACAGGTAGCATCCGCAGTATTACTGCTTATCTTTCATATCAAATTAGATAAGGAATTTGAGCATGGGGCAAAATACATGAAGCCGGATGGCAGAATTATCAAGGAAATCTATGCGATCGGACTTCCGGCGATTATCGCTCAGGCACTGATGTCTATTATGGTTTATGTGATGAATCTGATCCTGAAGTTCAATCCGTCAGCACAGACAGCTTATGGATTGTTCTATAAAGTCCAGCAGTTTGTTCTCTTCCTTGCATTTGGTCTGCGAGATGCGATCACTCCGATCATTGCATTTGCTTATGGAATGAGAAGTAAAAAGAGAATTCAGGATGGTATCAAATATGGACTTATTTATACCGTTGCATTAATGATTATTGGAATTGCAATTACGGAGATTTTCCCCGGAACATTTGCAACACTGTTTAATGCAGGACAGTCAAGAGAATATTTTATCGGCGCGATGAGAGTGATCTCGGTAAGCTTCCTCTTTGCCGGAATCAATGTTGCTTATCAGGGCATTTATCAGGCGCTGGACGGTGGTGTGGAATCATTGGTTATTTCACTTTTGAGACAGCTTATTATCATTCTGCCGCTGGCAGGAATCTTTTCCCTGTTTGTAAGAACTGGTCAGGCAGGCGTTTCACTGATCTGGTGGGCATTTCCGATTACAGAAGTAATTGCATGTCTGGTAGGATATGTATTTTTAAAAAGAATCAGAAAAAACAAAGTTGATACTTTGTGGTAAGGAGGAACTGGAAATGGCAAAAAGAATCATTACAATCAGCAGAGAATTTGGAAGCGGTGGACGTTTTATCGGAGAAGAAGTCGCGAAGAAGCTGGGAATTGCCTATTATGATAAAAATGTTATTAATGAAATTGCAGAAAAGTCCGGATTATCGCCAGAATACATTCAGGAAAATGCAGAATTATCTCCGAAAAAAGGGATGTTTGCATATGCACTTGCTGGACGTGACATCACAGGAAGATCTGTGGAGGATATGGTACATGAGGCGCAGAGAAAAGTTATTTTAGAACTAGCCGAGAAGGCCCCTTGCGTGATCATTGGAAGAAATGCGGACTATATCCTGAAAGACCGTGACGATGTTCTGAATGTATTTATTCATGGAAATATGCCGGAGAAAACACAGAGGATCATTCGCTTATATAATGTAGATGAGAAGAAAGCAGTGAAAATGATGGCAGACACAGATAAAAGACGTATGACAAATTATAACTTTTACACGGAGCATAAATGGGGAAAGGCCAGTAATTATACGTTGTGTCTGAACAGTTCACAGCTTGGATATGACAGATGTGAGAAGATCATTATGGAATGCATTAAATGACAGGATGTGTATACTGTTTACTACAAATTGCTGTTGGTTCCAGGGCAGGAATATTAGACGAAATAGTCAGTGAGGTTTCTATGGCGATTTCCATTTTTCGCTATGGATGGAAAAATATGGATTCTTCTGAAACTGAGACATAATAACAAAAACTGGTTGATAAACCAGATAAAAGTGATATACTGAATGCAGAAAAGAAACCGTGTGGGATTCCAATTTTGTTTTCACACGGTTTTTTAGAAAACATGAGTTAGATACAACTAATATGCATGATAACAATTTATTGGGAAATGTAAAAGAGTACAGATTTCTATGAGAATATTGATTTATGGTGCAGGTGTGATTGGAGAAAAAAGCATGAAAAACGAAGAATACAAAAAATTATCAATCAACGAGTTTACAAAAGCAGCAGGAAGATATGAAAGTAACCATGCTGGTATTTACGAAATGTGCAAGAAGGATTATCCGGATATTCTGGAAGAATTAGAGAAGGAGCCATTTAGAGATTTATTGGATGCAGGCTGCGGACCTGCTCCGATGATTTCTTTATTATCAGAAAAATATCCAGACCGGCATTATACAGGACTGGATCTGACTCCTGCGATGATTGAACAGGCAAAAAAGAAAGATATTCCAAATGCAATATTTGTTGTGGGAGACTGTGAGAATTTTCCTTTTGAAAACGATTCATTTGATGCAATTATTTGTTCTATGAGCTTCCATCACTATCCAAATCCACAGGCATTTTTTGACAGTGTGAAAAGATGTCTTCGCCCAAATGGAAGATTGATTCTGAGAGATGTGACCAGTGACAATAAAGTATTGGTATGGCTGATGAATACACTGGAAATGCCTCTGGCAAATATATGCGGACACGGAGATGTCCAGGTACCAACAAGAGATATGGTCATGAAGTGCTGCAGAAAATCAGGGTTAAAAGTAGAAAAATTTGAAATCCGTAAAGGTATGAGGATGCATTGTGTTGTGAGAAAGCCTAAGGGAGAAGGCGACAGGCAATGAAAGAAAAAGTGAATGTGACAGGTGTGCCGGAAACGATGGTACAGACTTTGTATGCAAGAGCAAAAGAAACAAAAAAGCAAAATGCCAAAATCAAGGATGAGATTGCAGTAGAACTTGTGGAGAAGCTGGACTATAACTTTTCCAAAGCAGATAAGGATAAAGCCATGAATTATGGCGTAATTGCGAGAACAATCGTATTAGACCGGATGGTTAAGCAATATCTGGAGAAGCATGCAAATACAGTTGTTATAAATATTGCATGTGGACTGGATACCAGATGTTATCGGATGGAGAGAAAATATCTGCACTGGTACAATGTGGATCTGCCAGAAACGATGAAGATAAGGAGTCAGTTCCTTACCGAAACTGGTCCGGTATATCAGATTGCAAAGTCTGCAATGGATGAATTCTATGTAGATGATATCGATTATCATGGTGAGAATGTTCTGGTAATAATCGAGGTCTTACAATGTATTTGTGTGAAAAGGATATTAGAAAAATGTTTTCTATTATTGAGAAATCATTCCAGAAGGTAACCGTAATGATTGAAACCATGTCCCCTTTTGTTGTGAAACATGTGAAAGAAAAATCTATAGAGGGGAGCAATGCAAAATTCACATGGGGAGTTAAGAATGGAAAGGAACTGCAAAGAATCATACCGGCATTTTCTGTTCGACAGGAAGTCAGTCTGATTGAAGGAATGAAAGAGCTTATGCCAATTTATCATGTGATAGGAAAGTTTCCAATCGTTCGGAACATCTCAAATAAAATAATAGTTATGGAGAAACGTGGCTGATATTATACAAGCAGGAGATGATATAGATGATGAAAAGACATTTTGATGTGAAATCAGATGGATTTTATGGTGCATACTGGAAATGCAAAACAGGTTCAGACTGTGCAATGATTGCAATGATCGGGGATGATCCGGAGGATTATCTGGCGCGTACATCCGTGAAATGGTTACATAAACTCGGTGTGAATGTGATGACAATGTCACCTGGAAAAAAGGATTATGGACATTTGGTACAGGGCGGAACAAAACGAAAATCAAATTGGAAAATTATAAGGTAGGAGGACAGCGTGGATACAGACAAAATAATACAAGATTTAAACCGCTATTTTGCATGGCTCGTAGCGTGCACACAATCTCCACAAAATAATTAGCACTCACATCTTGACAGTGCTAACAATCAGTGCTATATTAATAACCGTAATAAGGAAATCATTATAAATGTTTATAAATGCGCAGCCCCTGCGAGTTACTTTTTTAAAGAGCCGCGGAAGCTGCGCTTTATATTAATATCAGCTGAAGGAGGAGAGCCTATGAACATCAGCAAATTTACGCAGAAATCCGTACAGGCTGTTCAGGATCTGGAGAAGGTTGCTTACGAATACGGCAATCAGGAAATCGAACAGGAACATCTGTTATATACCCTCCTGACACAGGAAGACAGTCTGATTCTCAAGCTTATTGAGAAAATGGAAATAAATAAAGATTATTTTATTGATATTGTAAAGAAAGCTCTGGATGCCAAGGTAAAGGTATCCGGCGGAGAACTTAGATTCGGACAGTATCTGAATAAGGCTTTGGTAAACGCAGAAGACGAAGCTAAGGCAATGGGAGATGAATACGTATCCGTAGAGCATCTTTTCCTGGCCCTGCTGAAATATCCAAGCCCTAGTATGAAGAAAATCTGGAGCGAATTTGGCATTACCAAAGAGCGTTTCCTGCAGGCACTTTCCACAGTACGTGGAAATCAGCGTGTAGTAAGCGACAATCCGGAAGCCACTTATGATACTTTAAATAAATATGGCGAAGATCTTGTGGAAAAGGCAAGAAGCCAGAAGCTGGATCCGGTCATTGGACGTGACAGTGAGATCCGGAATGTGATCCGTATTCTTTCCCGTAAGACCAAGAACAACCCGGTTCTCATCGGTGAACCTGGTGTTGGTAAAACAGCTGCTGTGGAAGGTCTTGCACAGCGAATTGTAGCAGGAGATGTTCCGGAAGCATTGAAGGAGAAGAAAATTTTTGCCCTGGATATGGGTGCACTGGTAGCAGGTGCCAAATACCGTGGTGAATTTGAGGAACGTCTGAAAGCAGTTCTGGAAGAGGTAAAAAAGAGCGAAGGTCAGATCATCCTGTTTATTGATGAGCTTCACCTGATCGTTGGTGCAGGTAAAACAGATGGTGCAATGGATGCCAGCAATATGCTGAAGCCAATGCTTGCCCGTGGTGAGCTTCACTGCATCGGCGCTACTACATTGGATGAATACCGTCAGTATATTGAGAAAGATGCCGCCCTGGAACGTCGTTTCCAGCCGGTTATGGTAGATGAGCCAACTGTGGAGGATACTATTTCTATCCTTCGTGGTCTGAGAGAACGTTACGAAGTATTCCATGGTGTTAAAATCACAGACAGTGCACTTGTTGCAGCTGCAACACTTTCACATCGTTATATTACAGACCGTTTTCTTCCGGATAAGGCAATTGACCTGGTAGATGAGGCCTGTGCCCTGATCAAGACAGAGCTGGATTCCATGCCGACTGAGCTGGATGAACAACGCCGTAAAATTGATCAGATGAAAATGGAAGAGTTGTCTCTGAAGAAGGAGACCGATAATTTAAGTAAAGAGCGTCTGGAAGAACTTCAGAAGGAACTTGCGGAAATGCAGGATTCCTTTAACACCCAGAAGGCTCAGTGGGAGAACGAGAAACATTCTGTAGAGAAGCTTCAGAAGCTTCGTGAACAGATTGAGGATATGAACAAACAGATTCAGATCGCAAGACAGAACTATGATTTGGAGAAAGCTTCCGAACTGCAGTATGGCGAGCTGCCGAAATTACAGCAGCAGCTGGAAATCGAAGAACGCAATACAAAAGAGAGTGACAGAAGCCTTGTCCATGAAGTAGTAACAGACGATGAAATCGCAAGGATCATTTCCCGCTGGACCGGCATTCCGGTAGCCAGACTGACAGAAGGTGAGCGCGCGAAACTGCTTCATCTGGAGGATGAGCTTCATAAACGTGTCATCGGTCAGGATGAAGGTGTACGCCGTGTAACCGATGCCATCCTTCGCTCCAAAGCAGGAATCAAAGATCCGACCAAACCAATCGGTTCTTTCCTGTTCCTTGGACCAACCGGTGTTGGTAAAACAGAGCTTGCCAAAACCCTTGCACAGACTCTTTTCGATGATGAGCAGAATATGGTTCGAATCGATATGAGTGAGTACATGGAGAAATACTCTGTATCCAGACTGATCGGAGCGCCTCCGGGATATGTTGGATACGAGGAAGGCGGACAGCTTACAGAGGCTGTTCGTCGGAAACCGTACAGCGTTGTACTCTTCGATGAGATTGAGAAGGCACATCCGGATGTATTTAATGTACTTCTGCAGGTACTGGATGATGGTCGTATTACCGATTCCCAGGGACGTACTGTAGACTTCAAGAATACAATCCTGATCATGACCTCCAATATCGGATCTCCTTATCTGCTGGATGGTATTGATGAAAATGGTGAGATCAAGGAGGAAGCCCAGAAAGAGGTTATGGATGATCTGCGCGGACATTTCCGTCCAGAATTCCTGAACCGTCTGGATGAGATCATTCTGTTTAAGCCATTGACAAAAGATAATATTGGTAGTATCGTTGACCTGATGGTAAAAGAGCTGAATGACCGGCTTGCCGACCAGGAGCTTTCCCTTGAACTGACAGATGCAGCCAAGAAGGATGTCATTGACAATGGTTACGATCCTGTCTACGGTGCAAGACCTCTGAAGCGTTATCTTCAGAAATATGTAGAGACACTGACTGCCAGGAAGATCCTTTCAGGTGAAGTCCATACCGGCGATACACTGGTACTGGATGTGGAGAATGGAGAGTATGTGGTTAAAGTGAAGTAAAGGAAAAGAAAAGGAGTCCAAGTCTTATGATACCAAAAGATCCTATGATTTTGCTTAGTTATGTAAATACCCAGCTTCGGGATTATTACGATTCTCTGGAAGCACTGTGCACCTGCCGCGGACTGAACAGGGAATCTCTGTTGGATAAGATGGATTCCATCGACTACCACTACGACGAAGAGACAAACCAGTTTATTTGAAATCACAATATTCAATAATTTAATACCGCTTGTCAAAGCTGTGAAAACCGCTTGGCAGGCGGTATTTTTTGTAACAGGAAATTCCTGTTACGCATTACATAAAAAGCCTGCCGGGCAGGATTGCACTGCGGCGGAAGGGGTGTTGTCGCTCCAGGCGACCCGCCGTAAATGGAGAATCCTGCAAGCAGGATTCTTTTTATCATGAAAACTCCGGACAACAGATACTGTGGTCATATACATAATAATTAGTCGACAAAATAAATACATATTTTCAATTCAATAAAATTAAGCTATAAATCTAAAAAAAATATAAACTGCACAAAAAACACTTGCGTTTCTTGTGAAAAAGTGTAAACTATAAAATTAGTCGGCTAACTAATATAAGAAAGCTGAACAGGAACCTGAAACTGTGATACACACTCTAAAGCCTGTATTCCAGTTTCAGACAGCAAGTGAGGTGAGAATTTGGAAAATGACAATGAGAAAAGCATTCAACGTCTGATTATGGAAATCAGCCGCATGTATGTGGAAAAATGCTTTGGTAAATTAAAAGGTCTGGGAATCCATCCAAGACAAATGCCGATTCTGGCTGTTCTGTGGAAAGAAGACGGATGCAGCCAGAAAGAACTGGCCAGCCAGTTAGGCGTGAAGCCGCCTACTGTTACCGTAAGTATCCAACGCCTAGAAAAAATCGGTATTATAGTTCGAAAACAGGATGAAAAAGATCAACGCATAAGCCGGATTTATCTTACAGAAGAAGGAAAAGCAATAATTAATGAAGGTATGCGAATGGTAAAGGAAGGAGAAAAACAGGTTCTGACCGGATTTTCCGAAAGTGAGTTATGTCTGATGAAACGATTCTGCATACAGATCAAGGAAAATATTGAGGCAATGCCAGCACCAGAATTTTCACCGGAAGAAATGTGCATGGGACATTTTTGCCATAATAAAAAGTAGCACAGGAAACTGAAAAACAAAGCAAAAGGCAGAAAAGCCTGGATGTTTTGAAAAAATGTAGAAAGGACAACCCAAGCATGATTAAATTAATGAAGTATCTGAAAAAATCAGCAGGCTATATCGTCCTGATCATTGGACTGCTGTTTTTGCAGGCATACTGTGATCTGTCCTTGCCGGATTATACCTCCAAGGTAATTAACGTAGGTATCCAGCAGGGGGGAATACCAGATGGTGTTCCGGAAAAAATGCGTCAGAGCACAATGGAAAATCTGCAGATTTTTATGGACGAAGACACACAGAAAGAAGTTCAGGACTCTTATGTCCTGGATGGAGACACATATGAACTGAAAGATGGCATTACAGGGGATAAACGTGAGGAATTAAACGATCTTCTGTGCAAACCTCTGATGATGTACACCTCTTTTACCTCTGGCAGTGAAGAGAGCCAGAAAATGCTTTCCCAGATGCAGGTACCGGAAGGAACGGACCCAATGCAGGTTTTGTCAGCAATGCCGGAGGATGCAAAAAAACAGATGCTGGAGGCTGCAGATGAGAAGCTTTCCGACATGCCGGAATCTATTCTTACACAGGCCGCTGTCAGTGGTGTGAAAGCAGAATACGAAGCTATGGGCGAGGATCTGGATGCAATTCAGATGAATTACATCCGGACATCCGGAATCCAGATGGTCCTGATGGCGCTGGTGATCATGCTGGCCGCTGTAAGTGTTACTTTCCTTTCAGCAAGAGTGGCAGCAGCCCTTGGACATGATCTGCGAGATAATGTATACCGCAAGGCATTCATTTCTCCAGCAACGAATATCATAAATTTTCCACTGCATCCCTGATCACGCGAAGTACCAACGATGTGCAGCAGGTGCAGCAGGTTATGACCATGATGTTCAGAATCGTTCTGTATGCGCCCATCCTTGGCATCGGAGGCGTGCTCAAGGTTCTCCAGACCGATTCCTCCATGACCTGGATCCTTGGAGCCGCAGTAGCTATCATTCTGATTGTTATTTTTGTACTGTTCCAGATTGCAATGCCGAAATTCACCAGGCTGCAGACTCTCATTGACCGTCTGAACCTGGTAACCAGGGAAATCCTTACCGGAATCCCGGTTATCCGCGCGTTCAGCCGTGAGAAGCATGAGGAAGAGCGTTTTGAAAAAGCAAATATGGATCTGACAAAGACAAACCTGTTTGTAAACCGCTGTATGACATTTATGATGCCGATCATGATGCTGATCATGAACGGTGTATCTGTAGCGATTATCTATTTCGGTGCACATGGCGTTGACAATGGAACTATGCAGGTAGGAAATATGATGGCATTTATCCAGTACGCAATGCAGATTATTATGTCCTTCCTGATGATCACAGCAATCTCCATTATGCTCCCAAGGGCAAACGTGGCAGCCGGCCGAATCTGTGAGGTCCTGGAAATGGAGCCATCTGTAAATGATCCGGAGGAACCGGTAATGCCAGATAAGCAGGAAAAAGGAACGGTCGAATTTGACCATGTAAGCTTCGCTTATCCGGAAGCAGGGGAAAATGTCATCAACGATATTACCTTTAAGGCAGAAAAAGGCCAGACTGTTGCTATCATCGGAAGTACCGGAAGCGGTAAGAGTACACTGGTCAACCTGATCCCCAGATTTTATGATGCAACGAAGGGCTGTGTAAAAGTAGATGGTGTGGATGTACGAAATATGACACAGCATGAGCTTCGTGACCGTCTGGGCTATGTACCTCAGAAGGGAGTCCTGTTCTCTGGAACCATCGATTCCAACATTCGTTACGGTAAGCCGGATATGCCAGAGGAAGATGTAAAACTGGCAGCTCAGATTGCCCAGTCCGATGACTTTATTGAAGCGAAACCGGAAGGCTACAAAGCACCTATTTCCCAGGGAGGAAATAATGTATCCGGTGGCCAGAAGCAGCGTCTTTCCATTGCAAGAGCGATTGCCAAAAAGCCGGAAATCCTGATCTTTGACGACAGCTTTTCCGCACTTGATTTCAAGACTGACAGCAAGCTTCGCAAGGCTCTGAAGGAAAAGACAAAGGATATTACCACGATTATCGTAGCACAGCGAATCAGCACTATCCTGAATGCAGATCAGATCATTGTGCTGGATGACGGAAATATGGCAGGCATCGGCACCCACAAGGAATTGATGAAGAACTGCGAGGTTTACCGCCAGATCGCCATGTCACAGCTTTCAGAGGAGGAATTAGCATGAGTGAAAACAAAGCCAGAGGCCCTATGATGGGTGGTCATCGGAGCCGTGCAATGAACTCCGGGGAAAAGGCAAAAGACTTTAAAGGAGCAATGAAACGACTTTTGAAATACATGGAACGCTACAAATTCCGTTTCGTTCTCATGTTTCTGTTTGCAATTGCAGGAACCATTTTTAACATTGTAGGACCAAAGATCCTTGGAAAGGCAACAACAGAGCTTTTTAACGGTCTGGTAGCCAAGGTAAACGGCACCGGAAGCATTGATTTTGAAAAAATCGGCTATATTTTGTTATGGACATTAGGACTGTATCTGGCAAGTGCCTGCTTCTCCTTTATCCAGGGTTATGTGATGACCGGAATTTCCAACGATGTCACCTACAATTTACGTAAAGATATTTCAAAGAAATTCAGCCGCCTCCCAATGAACTACTATGAGAGCCGGACAAACGGAGAAATCCTTTCCCGCGTAACGAACGATGTGGATACCCTTCAGATGAGCCTGAACCAGAGTATTACCCAGCTGATCACATCAGTTACCACCCTGATCGGTGTATTTGTGATGATGCTGTCCATCAATGTGTGGATGACCCTGGCTGCCCTTCTGATCCTTCCGATGTCTATGCTTATCATCAATTTCGTTATGAAGCACTCCCAGAAATATTTCCAGGCACAGCAGAAGTATCTGGGGGAGGTAAATGGCCAGATTGAAGAGAACTACGGCGGACACAATGTAGTGAAGGTATTTAATAAAGAAGAAGACGTAGTTGCAGAATTTGAAAAAGACAACCAGAAGCTTTACGAATCAGCATGGAAATCCCAGTTTTTCTCCGGAATCATGATGCCGGTCATGCAGTTTGTTGGAAACCTTGGATATGTTATGGTAGCCCTTCTTGGAGGATGGTTCACGATCAAGGGTTCTATTGAAGTAGGTGATATTCAGTCCTTCTTCCAGTATATCCGTAACTTTACCCAGCCCATCCAGCAGATCGCACAGGTAACCAACCTGCTTCAGTCCTCAGCAGCCGCTTCCGAGCGTGTGTTTGAGTTCTTGGATGAGGAGGAAGAGGAGACCACCAAAGAGAATGCTGTTTCTATTGACGGGCTCAGCGGAAATGTAGAATTTGATCATGTAAGCTTCGGTTACAATCCGGAAAAGATCATTGTCCACGATTTTTCGGCAAAGGTCAAAGATGGTCAGAAAATTGCGATTGTAGGGCCTACCGGTGCAGGAAAAACTACCATGGTTAAGCTGCTTATGCGTTTCTATGATGTAAACAGTGGTTCTATTAAGGTAGATGGCCATGATGTAAAAGATTTCAACAGAAGCGAGCTTCATGAAATGTTTGGAATGGTGCTTCAGGATACCTGGCTGTTTTCCGGAACCATTATGGAAAACATCCGCTATGGACGGCTGGATGCTACCGATGAGGAAGTGATCGCAGCAGCAAAGGCTGCTCATATCCACAACTTTATCATGCAGCAGCCGGGAGGCTATAACATGGTTCTGGATGAGGAGACCAGCAATGTTTCCCAGGGCCAGAAGCAGCTCCTGACAATTGCAAGAGCCATTCTTGCAGACAATAAGATCCTGATCCTGGATGAGGCTACCTCCTCCGTTGATACCAGAACCGAGGTACAGATCCAGAAAGCTATGGATAACCTGATGAAAGGCAGAACCAGCTTTGTCATCGCTCACAGACTTTCCACCATTAGGGACGCAGATCTGATCCTGGTTATGAAGGATGGCGACATTATCGAGCAGGGCAGCCATGAAGAGCTGCTTGCAAAGAAAGGCTTCTACGCAGATCTTTACAACAGCCAGTTTGATAAGACGCAGACTGCATAAAAGTAAGTGAAACAGATAAAAAAATACAGCAGCTTTTTCGGAAAATATACGGAAAAACTGCTGTTTTTTTTGTCTTCAGAGAGAAAAAATCCAGGGATTTGCTGTCTGTACTTTTACCCGCAGATAATGTATAATGGAGCAAAGTTTCTGCCGAAAAGGAAGGCAGGGACAAAGTCATGACAACGAAAAAACTCATTTATTGCCGCAGCCCTAGGTGTCTTTTTACAAGACTGGTAGAAAGGGCTGCAGCGCGAATGTTAAAGGAGTATACCCCCAATGACAATTGATAATAAAGACGGAGCAGCTTTTCTTGCATACGTTACAGATAAATTAGAAACCAGAATCGCCCATATCAGCCAGTCCATTCTGGAAGGACAGAAGGATATCGAAGGAATGCATGAGTATTACTGGGAGAACTATACGGAGATGGACCAGTATGGCTACGAAAATTTCGATAACCAGCAGGCGCTTCTTCACCAGATCAACGCCAACGAGCAGCAGATCCATCTGCGAAAAAGATTTCGTAAAATGCTGGATTCCCCTTTCTTTGGAAGAGTGGATTTCGTATTTGAAGGGGATGAGGAGCCGGAGATTTTTTATATTGGAATCGGAAATTTCGCAGAAGAGGCAGGGCATACGCCGCTGATCTATGACTGGCGTGCTCCTGTCAGCGGGCTTTTCTACGACTATGATAAAGGTCCGGCGTCTTACCAGGCACCGCTGGGAACCATCTGCGGTGAAATTGCTTCTAAGTGGCAGTACAAGATTCGAAATGGCCGTATGATTTACCAGTTTGAAAGTGATGTGAAGATTGATGACGAGATTCTTATGGCAGAGCTTGGCAGCGGAGGCAGCACTGCGCTGAAAAATATTGTCCGCACCATCCAGAAGGAGCAGAATGCCATCATCCGAAACACCAGGGATAAGATCATGGTAATCCAGGGCGCAGCCGGAAGCGGTAAGACCTCCATTGCCTTGCACAGGATTGCCTATCTTTTGTATCACGACCGCAAGAATCTGAAATCCTCCAATATCCTGATCCTGTCTCCCAACAGCATCTTTTCTGATTATATTTCCCATATACTTCCAGAACTGGGAGAGGAAAATATTAAAGAAATGAGCTTTGATCTTTTTGCCTACAGACAGCTAAAAGATACGGTATCTGACTGTGAAGACCGTTATGACCAGATTGAGCGCAGCCTGAATTTCCCGGATATGCCTTCCTTATATAAGGAAAAACAGTCCAGGGAATTTTTGAATCGGATGGAGGGGTATCTCACCTCCTTAGAAGATGAGCTGATGGATTTTCGTGATGTGGAATATAAGAACTTTACGAAAAAAGAAGAGGAGATCATTGATCTTTTTTATTTTAAATTCCAGGATATCCCTCTGTTATCACGTATGGAGGCAGTTGCAGAGAATTTCATTGATGAGGTAGAGACGCTTCGGGACAATGATATGGATGAGGAAGAACGTGCCATTGTAATGGAGAAATTCATGAATATGTATGAGACTCAGGATCTCTATGTGATCTACAGCCGTTTTCTGGAAAGCTGCGGCTATCCGGGACTTCCCCATGTACAGCTTCAGGAGCGAAAGCTCGGTACGAGGACGTCTATCCGGTGCTTTACATGAAGTACCGCCTTCTTCGCCAGACCAGTCACAATGGTATCAAGCACCTGGTAGTAGACGAAATGCAGGATTATTCAAGGCTTCAGTATCTGATCCTTAAAATGATGTTTCCCTGCCGTATGACCATCCTGGGGGACAAAGCCCAGACTATGGAAGATGAGGCTCAGGATGTCCTTGGGTTTTACGAAATTTCGGAAAAGAGATCCGCAGGATCGTCATGAACAAAAGCTACCGAAACACTGTGGAGATTGCTTCTTATGCGAATCAGCTTGCAGGGATTACAGATATGGATCTGTTTGATCGTCATGGCCAGCCAGTGGAAGAATTATTTTTTAAAGGGAAAAAACAGCAGGCAATGGAAGTGGCTCTGGATGAGCTTGTGAATAAGCTTCAGCTGGGAGCAGAACAGTTTGAGACAGCTGCGTTGATCCTTCGCACGGAATCTGAGGCAAAAGATGCCGCCCGCATTCTGAAAGAAAAACTGGAAAATACAGGGTTTGATGTGGAAAATCGTTTCTCGTACCTGCATCGTGACAGTACCAGCTTTTGCAAAGGCCTTACAGTTACTACGTTTTATCTTGCAAAAGGTCTGGAATTTGACCAGGTATTTTCCCTGTTCCCTGCAGCAGATCAGAGCCCGATTGCAAAACAGGGACGTTATATTGCAGCTACCAGAGCGCTTCATAAATTGCATATGTACGAATACGGAAAATAAATATTACAAAAGTATGACAAACAGAGCGTAAAATAAAAAAAGAAATTCAGGTTGTCGGAACATGCTGTCAAATGCAATGTACATTTTGCAGACAGGATTTTACCAACACTCTTTGAAAAAATGTATAAAGTTCGTCACAAAAGTTTATAATATTTTCAATTTAGAGTTACTGTTCACTGGTAATATTCCGCGAGGTGTTTTTTGTGAACAAAGTTCACAGAAAACCCGAGAGTTGCGGCGCGAAATCATGCAAAGCATGATTTCTGTGCATCGCGAAGCGTGTTACTGTGAACGGAGTGAACAGTAACAATTTAGATTCTGCAGTGGGAAATCCATTGACAGGATTGTAATAAAATTGTAAAATACAGCTCGGGAGATTTTTATAAACGAGAAATATTTTCGTTTTGTTAATGAAATAGAAGAATGTAGATTTACAAAATTTACTTATGAAAAGAAATAAGGAGGATACTATGAAGAACAAAAAGATTTTAGCATCTTAACGATATCAGCAATTGTTTCTGCAGCTGCTACAGGCTGCAGTTTTGGCGGAGACGAGCCGGAAGAACAGGTAGTGGTAACTGAGACACCTGCTCCGGAAGCAACCGCTACACCTACTCCGGAGCCAACCATCGCGCCAGACGTACAGGACAGCACCTATACATCAAGCAATGGGGCTGTCTCCATTAAGCTTCCAGATGCTACCTGGTCCAATAAGGCGGATGAGGCAGATATGCTCAGCTTCGAATCCCTGGAGCAGGGTAAGATCCTGATCCTTCATGGACAGGGAGAAGAGGACATGTCTTCTGCTATGCTTCCGGATACGCAGGATCTGGCTGTGGCATTAGAGCAGGCTTCTGACCTTGCAGAAGGTACTGACTTTGAGATCCAGGATTATACCGCCAGTGATGTGGAGGGAGTAGGCGTTTATTCTTACACTGTGAAGTACACAGATGCTTCCAAGAGCGGCGGATATGTTTATGCGATCCATAAAATTTATAAGAGCTCTGATGAGTATTACAATATCTGCGGATCTGTTGTGGATGAGGCTTCTTATGCAGGAGTTAAGGCTGCAATTGATTCCTTCGGAATTGCAGGAGAGTCTTCTTTGAAAGCTGCTGCACCGGTACAGTCTTCTGACAGTGCAGACGGAAGCACTGAGGGAAGTACAGATGGTTCCACTGACGGAACACAGAGTGCAGGTACTGATTCTGCGTCCTCAGGTGATGGAAGCAGTGATGGAACAATCACAAACTCCGGCGGATTTACCCAGGAGCAGCTTACAGACACCAACCAGACCAGAACTATTTACCGTAACTCCGATGGCCATCCCCTTGTAATTACTCCGGATGGAAATGGAAACTGGGTTGACTTTGATGGAAATACCTATCGTTTTGTAAATAATGAGGACGTTTACGATCAAAATGATGTGGATTATTACTGGCATGGAGAAGGTGCAGACGTATATTATATGCCTGTAGAGTAATAACAGAAAAAGCAGAATGTTGACTTACACGGACACAGCTACCCGGGATGGATGGCTGTGTCCGTGACAGTTGGAGGGAATATGGATAATTTTCAGGCTTATGGCGAATTTGCCAGAGTATATGATATGTTCCAGGACAATGTGGACTACCAGACCTGGGGCAAATGGCTGAAGCAGCAGCTTGCAGCGCAGGGAATCACAGACGGACTTGTGCTGGATCTTGGCTGCGGTACGGGAACCATGACTGAGATACTGGCAGAGGCTGGCTATGACATGATCGGAGTGGATAATTCCGGGGAAATGCTGGCAGAGGCCATGGAGAAACGGGTAGAGTCCGGGCATGACATCCTGTATCTTCTTCAGGATATGCAGGAGTTTGAACTTTATGGAACCGTACGGGCTGTGGTAAGCGTGTGTGACAGTCTGAATTACATAACAGAGGAAGAGGAGCTGGAGCATGTGTTTGCCCTGGTAAATAATTATCTGGATCCTCAGGGGATTTTTCTGTTTGATATGAATACGGTTTATAAGTATCAGACTATGATCGGGAATACTACGATTGCTGAGAACCGGGATGAGGGAAGCTTTATCTGGGAGAACAGTTATGATGAGGAGACCGGGATTAATACGTATGAGCTGGCTCTGTTTCTTCCAAGAGAAGACGGACTTTATGAGAAGGATGAGGAGGTTCACTATCAGAGAGCCTATTCTTTGGAGAAGATCAAGGAACTTATTGGAAAAGCGGGAATGGAGCTTCTGGCAGTGTATGATGCTTATACACTGGAGCCACCGAAGGAAGATAGCGGAAGGCTTACCTTTGTAGTAAGGGAACATGGTAAATGATAATATAATAATAAGATAAATAGCTATAGGATTACGATTAACATTATAACAGTATAGATTGGAGAATACACATGAATGATTATATCATCCGCGCGACTGCAGCTAACGACCAGATCCGTGCATTTGCGGCAGTGACCACTGAGATGGTGGAGACTGCAAGAGAGCACCATAATACAAGTCCGGTGGCTACGGCAGCGCTTGGAAGACTTCTGACTGCAGGAGCATGATGGGCTCCATGATGAAGGGGGAAAAAGATGTTCTTACCCTTCAGATTAAGGCCGGCGGTCCACTTCAGGGAATTACGGTAACTGCCGATTCCCAGGGAAATGTAAAGGGCTATGTAGGAAATCCAGATGTCTGCATTCCAGCAAATTCCAAAGGGAAGCTGGACGTTGCAGGAGCAGTTGGTCCTGGATTCCTGACTGTGATTAAAGATATGGGGCTAAAAGAGCCTTACAGCGGACAGGTTATGCTTCAGACCTGTGAGATTGCAGAAGACCTGACCTATTATTTTGCAACAAGTGAGCAGGTACCGTCCGCAGTTGGACTTGGAGTCCTGATGAATAAGAATAATACAGTACGCCAGGCAGGTGGGTTTATTGTACAGCTGATGCCATTTGCAGAGGAAGAAGTGATTTCCAGGTTAGAGCAGAACGTACAGAAGATCAACTCTGTCACCAACCTGTTAGAGGAAGGACATACCCCGGAGAGTCTGCTGGAGAAAGTGTTGGAAGGCTTTGACATGCAGATTAACGAGAAGATGGACACCCGCTTCCACTGCAACTGCTCCAAGGAGCGAGTAGCGAAAGCGTTGATCAGCATCGGCAGAAAAGAATTAAACGAAATGATCCAGGAAGGCAAGCCAATCGAGATGAACTGCCATTTCTGTAATACCAACTACAATTTTACAGTAGAAGAGCTGAAAGAAATTCTAAGAAGATGCAAATAAGCTGAATTGAGACAGAATCACTATTTTCCGTCGTAGACGCACATCTTGCAGAAAGCCTTTTTCAAACATGCTCTAAGGCGTGGAAATGGTTAGATAAGAGAGGATTAGGATATGAATCAGGGATTTATTAAAGTAGCGGCAGGAACGCCGCAGGTTACAGTTGCTGATTGTAAGGCCAATACCAGGGCAATTCTGGAAGTAATCCGTGAAATGGAGACACAGCATGCCAAGCTGATGGTGTTGCCGGAGCTTTGCATCACAGGCTATACCTGCCAGGATCTTTTCCTTCAGAGAAGACTGCTGGACAGTGCCTGGGAGAGCCTTCTGACTATTGCAGAGGAGACTGCGGATGTGGATGCGCTGATCTTTGTGGGACTTCCTATGCGGATGAACGGCAAGCTCTACAATGTGGCAGCAGTATTGAACCACGGAAATATTCTTGGATTTGTACCTAAGACTCACATTCCAAACTATAATGAATTCTATGAGCAGAGACACTTTGCTTCCGGGGCGGATGTGTGGACAGATGTGACAGTTGGGGAGGAAAGCGTACCTTTTGCCAGCAATCTGATTTTCTCATGTGAAGGACTGCCGGAGCTGACAGTTGGCGCGGAGATCTGCGAGGATCTGTGGGTTCCACTTCCGCCTAGTGTAAATCTGGCACAGGGCGGTGCCCATATTATCGTCAATCTTTCAGCCAGTGATGAGATGGTTGGCAAGGATTCCTACCGCCGTGATCTGGTGAAGGGTCAGTCTGCCAGACTGGTGTGCGGCTATATTTACGCCACAGCAGGAGAGGGTGAATCCTCCCAGGATCTGGTATTTGGCGGACAGAACCTGATCGCAGAGAATGGCACCATGCTGGCAGAGGCGAAGCGCTTCCAGAACACTGTGATCTACGGAGAAATTGATGTGCAGAGACTGGCAGATGAGAGAAGACGACTTTCCACCTATCCGGCATCTGATGATGCTGACTGCCAGATCGTACCTTTTGATGTGGAAGTGGAAGAGACCTCTCTTACCAGGAAGTTTGCCCCCTATCCTTTCGTACCTTCTGTAAAAGAAGAGCGTGATATGCGCTGCGAGGAGATTCTGAACATTCAGGCTATGGGACTTAAGAAGCGAATGAGCCACATCCACTGCCAAAAGGCAATGGTCGGACTTTCCGGGGGACTTGATTCTACACTGGCATTGCTTGTAATTGCACGTACTTTCCAGCTGATGGGACTGCCATCTGAGAATATCCGCTGCATTACCATGCCATGCTTTGGTACCACAGACAGAACTTACCAGAATGCCTGCAAATTAAGCCGGTGCCTTGGTGCTTCTCTGACGGAGGTCAATATTAAAGAGGCGGTAAATATCCATTTCCGTGATATCGGTCACGATGATTCCGTTCATGATGTAACCTATGAGAACTGTCAGGCCAGAGAGCGTACGCAGATTCTTATGGATATGGCAAACCAGGAGGGAGCACTTCTTGTGGGAACCGGTGACCTTTCCGAGCTTGCTCTTGGATGGGCAACCTATAATGGAGACCATATGTCCATGTATGGTGTAAATGCCTCTGTTCCCAAAACGCTTGTAAGACATCTTGTCCGCTATTATGCAGATACCTGCGGAGAGAAAGAGCTGGAAGAAGTTCTTCTGGATATTCTGGATACTCCGGTAAGTCCGGAGCTTCTGCCGCCTAAGGACGGCAAGATCGCGCAGAAAACAGAAGATTTGGTTGGTCCTTATGAACTTCATGATTTTTATCTGTATTATATGCTTCGTGCAGGCTTTGAACCGGATAAGATCTATCGCATTGCCTGCCGTACCTTTGAGGGTACCTATGACAAGGCTACGATTCTGAAATGGCTGAAAATCTTCTACCGCAGATTTTTTGCCCAGCAGTTCAAACGCTCCTGTCTTCCTGACGGCCCGAAGGTAGGTAGTGTGGCGCTGTCTCCAAGAGGTGACCTGCGTATGCCAAGTGATGCAAGCGCAGCGGTATGGATGGAAGCTCTGGAGAAGCTTGAAGTATAAAACGATTGTGCGGTATGCTTTCCATGTATTTTACAGCTGTATTTCGCGGAGCATGCAGCTGTAAAGGTGGGAAATAATTAGGTTTGTTTATTGCTCTGCCGGCGGAGAACTTACATGGTTCTCCGCCTTTTTTAATGCATCTTCAATGGCAGAAATAAGCAGCTGTGACGTATATTTCCTGTCTGTGGAATATTTCAGGTCGTCCAGGGACTGGCTGTCAACAATCTGGCTGGCCAGTGACTCCAGAGAAGGCTTTACCAGCGGAAACATGGCAGTGGTGCTTTCACTTAAATTTACCAGCTCAATAGACTGGATATTGTTTTGATCTACTGTAACCTCCACGTCAAAAGTATTTTTATTCAAAGTAAGGGAACTGCGGTAAATGCCAGGCGTATAAAGCCCCTCTCCGGCAGCAGAAGTAGTCTGGCTTTTTCCAGGCCCGAACATAAAGTAGATCAGGATTCCCAGAAGAACAGCAAGAATCAGAAAGGCAATGGTATATACCACTTCCTTCATATGTAACACGATGATCCTGGTTTTCGAACTCATGGACTGCGCCTCCTGTATCGCATTGATAATGAAAAAAATAATCCTGGCCGCAAAAACCAGGCTTTAATCTTCTTATTCTATCCTATTATCAAAGCATGGAAAATATGATAGAATATAAAACAGAATGATTTTTTATCAGATACAGGCTTTTTTTATTCCATACAATTGGCAGAAGGAGGAAAAAACGTGTCCCTACAATTCATCATCGGCAGCTCCGGTATTGGCAAGACGCATTATGCATGTGAACAGATCATCCGGGAATCTATGGAAAATCCACAGCACCTGTACTATATTATCGTCCCGGAACAGTTCACCATGCAGACACAGAAAAACGTAGTCGAAATGCACCCCGGAAAGGGAATCCTGAATATCGATGTGCTCAGCTTTCAGCGCCTTGCCTATCGTATTTTCGAGGAGACAGGCGGTGCCATGGAAGTGCTTCTGGATGACACTGGAAAAAGTATGGTTCTTCAGAAGCTGGTGCAGCAGCATCGAAAAAATCTGCCCTATCTTGGCAGCCAGATGAACAAACCGGGCTATCTGGACGAAGTGAAATCTCTGATTTCAGAATTTATGCAGTATGATATCCGGGAAGAAGAACTGCAGGACATGCTGGGAAAAACAGGGGAGGACTCTCTTCTTCATATGAAAATGCAGGATGTGGGTGTCCTTTATCAGGCCTTTCTTCAGTATCTGGAAGGTCATTATATGACCGGCGAAGGCGTGATGGACGCTTTGAAAAAAGCCATTCCTTTTTCTGATAAACTGAAAAAATCCGTACTCCTTCTGGATGGCTTCACCGGTTTTACTCCGGTGCAGATGAACGTGATCCGGGAACTTTTAAATGTCTGCGATAAGGTTCTGGTAACTGTTACCATGGATGCCGGAGAAAATCCTTTACAGATGGGAAAACCACATCAGTTGTTCTATATGAGCAGGAAAATGATCCACACCTTGTCCGATCTGACCAGCAATTTGGATGATCCCATTCTTCTGAAAGATGAGAGAAAGGGCCGCTTTGGAAATTTCACCTCTCTTGACTTTCTGGAGAAGCATCTTTTCCGCTACAGAAGATCTGTCTATGAGAAGAAACAGGAAGAAATCTGCATATTTGCAGCAGAATCCCCTGTAAAAGAACTGGAAGAGACAGCCAGGAGAATACGCCGTCTGGTCCGTGAAAAAAATCTGAAATACGGAGAAATCGCTGTGATTACCGGAAATCTGGAGGCGTACAAAAGTATTGCATCTCAGGTATTCGAGGAATCCCGGATCCCTTACTTCCTGGATGAGAAGCACACCATTCTGATGAACCCATTTATAGAATATATTCGTGCTGCTCTTGAAATGGTTACAAAGGGTTTTTCCTACGAAAGTGTTTTCCGGTATCTGCGCTGTGATATGTCAGGCCTTGCAAGGGACCAGGTGGATATGCTGGAGAATTATGTGCTTGCCCTTGGAATTCGCGGTTACAAAAAGTGGTCCGAGAAGTGGGTGAGAGTTTACCGGACCATGGATCCGGAGGATATTCAAGTCCTGAACGAATACCGGGAAATATTTGTGAGGGAGGCTGAGATCCTGGCTCAGGGATTTCCAGTGGAAAGAGAAAAGTATGTGAATATTGTTATAGTTTATATCAGTTTATCGAAAGCTGTGAAATACAGAAAAAACTAAAGAAACAGGAGCTTTTCTTTAAAGAAAAAGGAGAAAAAGCTCTGGAAAAAGAATACGCCCAGATATACGGAATTGTTATGGAACTTCTTGACCGCATGGTAGAGATCCTTGGAGAGGAAGAAATTACAAGAACGGAATTTGTCCAGCTTCTGGAAACTGGTTTTGCCAAGTCAAAGGTTGCGCTGATCCCGCCCAGTATGGATCAGGTCCTTGTTGGAGATATGGAAAGAACCCGTCTGAAAGAAATAAAGGCATTGTTTTTTGTAGGTGTAAACGAGGGGAATATTCCGAAAAATACAGACTCTGGCGGAATTTTGACCCAGATGGACAGAGAATTCTTTGCAGATGAGGGAATGGAGCTTGCACCAGGTCCGAAAGAGCTGATGAACACCCAGCGCTTTTATCTGTATCTGAATCTGACAAAGCCAAGTGAGCATTTGTGCCTTTCCTACAGTTTATCAAATGGAAAAGGAGAACCTATAAGTCCTGCATATCTGATCCACAGTATACAGGCTCTATATCCCGGACTGGAGGTGAAAAATGCAGGTGATGAGGAATTCAGCCTGAACGCCATGGAGCTTCCGGGAACCAGTCTGGAATGCTTCCTGAAAGGTCTTGGAGAGGGCGCTGTGGGACAGGGAAGTCCTTTGTACAGCGAGCTTTACAGCTGGTATCTTAGAAGTCCTAAATATAGGACTTTAGCCAGGAAGCTGGTGGAGGCTTCCAGAACCAGAAAGCCTGCCGATATTATCAGCGAAAGTGTGGCAAAGGTTCTCTATGGAGAGGTGTCGCCCTACAGTGCCACCAGGCTGGAGCGTTATTCTGCCTGTGCTTTTGCCCATTTCCTCCAGTATGGTCTCAAACTTACGGAGCGTGCAGAGTATGAATTCCGCGCCATGGATATGGGAAATATTATGCACAAGGTGCTGGAGTCTCTGATAAAGGAAGTGAACAAAGAAAAGCTTTCTCTGGCAGAGCTTTCTGAGGAAGAGCGGGATGCGCTGGCAGACCGCCTGGTAGATGAAATAAGTGCAGATTATGGCAATACCATTCTAAAAAGCAGTGCACGCAATGAATATATGATTCAGCGCACCAAGCGAATGGTACGAAGAACTGTGTGGGCAATTCAGAAACAGCTGAAATCCGGGGAATTTGAGCCGGAAGGTGTGGAAGTTGTTTTTCAGGGCGGTCGGATCGATCGCGTGGATACTATGGAGACAGATGATGGGAAGCTGTATGTCCGGGTCATTGATTATAAGACCGGGAATACTTCTTTTGATCTGGTTTCTTTGTATCATGGTCTGCAGCTGCAGCTGATGATCTACATGGACGGTGCCCTTACCGTAGAGCAAAACAAGCATAAGGATAAAGATGTGATTCCTGCAGGGGTATTTTATTACAATATCAAGGATCCTATGATTCAGGAAAAAATAGATGCAGATATAGAGACTGTCCAGGAAAAAGTGCTGAAGGAACTAAAGATGAACGGACTGGTTCTGAAAGATAAAGAACTGGTACAAAAAATGGACAGTTCCCTTGTGTCAATTCCCGTATCCTTTAACAAAGACGGAAGCTTCCGGAAAAATTCTTCTGTAGCCTCAAAAGAGCAGTTTGATATTTTAAACCGTTATGTAAAAACAAAGATTTCTCATATCAGACAGTCCATTATGACCGGAGATGCCCAGGTTTCTCCATATATGCTGGGAAAGAAAAATGCCTGTACCTACTGTCCTTACAGCGGCGTATGCGGTTTTGACATGGACATTCCAGGCTATGAATTCCGCAGGCTGAAAAACTTTACAGATGAAGAGCTGTGGGATGCTTTTGTGAAGGAGGTGGATGAATAATGGCAGTGAACTGGACGAAAGAGCAGGAGCAGGTTATTAATTTAAGAAACCGGAATATTCTGGTAAGTGCAGCAGCTGGTTCCGGAAAGACTGCGGTGCTTGTGCAGCGAATTCTAAAAAAGGTGATGGATCCGGAGCATCCTGTTGACATTGACAGGCTGCTGATCATGACGTTCACAAGAGCAGCAGCAGGGGAAATGCGGGAACGAATTGCAAATGCCCTGGAGGATGCTCTCTGTGAGAATCCGGACAATGAGCATCTGCAGCGCCAGACTACCTTGATCCATACGGCGCAGATCACCACGATAGATGGCTTCTGTGCTTATGTGATCCGCAATTATTTCCATCTTATTGGTCTGGATCCTGGTTATCGGACAGGAGAAGAGGGAGAATTGAAGCTTCTGAAAGAGGACGTGATGAAGGAGCTTCTGGAGAACTATTACATAAAAGATGACAAAAAGTTTAAGTATTTTATCGAATGCTACGCATCAGGCAAAACAGATGATGGAATCAAAGAACTGATTTATTCTCTGTATAATGCTGCCATGAGCAATCCATATCCGGATACCTGGCTGGAAGAATGCATAGATAGTTATAGAAATACGGATTTAGAGTCTGTAAAATCATCAGAATGGATGAATTTGTTATGGAAAAACATTACGGAGGATCTTTGCCAGGCAAAGGAACTGATTACCCAGGCAAGAAGCTTTTGCAATGCGCCAGGAGGACCATACCTGTATGATGAAGCACTGCAAAGTGATCTCATCCTCATTCGTGCAGCAGAAGAGAAAGCCGCCGCCGGTGATTTTGACGGAGCAGGAGAGCTTCTTGGCAAACCGGCTTTTGCCGCTCTTTCCAGAAAGAAACCAAAAGATCCTGTAGATGATACGCTGAAAGAGCAGGTAAAATCTCTTCGGGAAAATGCAAAGGATATTTTAAAGGATATTGGAACACGGTATTTTTCCGTAAAGGAGGAGGAACTTCCAGTGCTTCTGGAAACCTGCCGGGAGCCTGTAGAAATGCTGGTGGAGCTTACCAGGGAATTTATCCGTATGTATGGAGAGAAGAAGCGGGAAAAAAATATTCTGGACTTTACGGACATGGAGCATTTTGCGCTGGAAATCCTGATTCAAAGGGTTCATGCAGCGGAAGAAAATGGCGAAAACGACGGTAATTGGACTGGAGAGAGCAAGTATATTTATCACATGAGTCCGGCAGCACGTGAACTTTCCCTGAAATATGACGAGGTCATGGTGGATGAGTACCAGGACAGTAACCTGGTACAGGAAATGATCACTAACTGTGTTTCCGGCTGGGCAGATGGAAGAAAAAATATATTCATGGTAGGTGATGTGAAGCAGAGCATTTACCGGTTCCGCCTTGCCAGACCAGAGCTTTTTATGGAAAAGTATGAACAGTACAGTTTAACGGACAGTACGGAACAGCGAATCGATCTTCATAAAAATTTCCGCAGCCGGTCTCAGGTATTGGATAGTGCAAACTTTATTTTCCGTCAGATTATGGGAACAGATCTTGGTGGAATTGCCTACGATAAAGCCGCAGCTCTTTATCCTGGAGCTGTGTTTCCGGAAGGAAACAAGGAAAGCTTTCTTCCTGCAGAAGTTCTTCTGGTAGAAAAGGATTCTGAAGAACTGGAGGATCTGATGGAAGGAAAGGATGCCCGGGAACTGGAGGCTCTTGCTATTTCCCACAGAATTAAGGAAATTGTGGGAAAAGAGCTGGTACTTGATAAAGAAACCAAAGAATATCGTCCTGCGAAATACGGAGATATTGTAATCCTTCTTCGCACCGCCTCCGGCTGGTCAGAAACCTTTACAGAGGTGCTTTCTGCCCACGGAATTCCTGTGTATGCCGCTTCAAAGACGGGATATTTTTCCGCACTTGAGGTGGTTACGATTCTGAATTATCTGCAGGTCTGCGATAATCCTCTTCAGGATATTCCTTTGACGGGTGTGCTGAGGTCGCCGCTGGTGGGATGTACTACCCAGGAGCTTGCCGTTTTGCGGGAAGAACATCCGAAGGGGATGCTGTATGACAGCGTGTTGAATTTCCTGGAAGAATATGAGGGGCAGGAAAGAACTCTTTACCACAAATTACATGGTTTTATAGTCCTGCTGAATGAAATGCGTGATCTTGCGGTGTACACTCCTGTGCATGAGCTGATTCTTGAGATTCTCCGCAGAACCGGCTATGGTAATTATGCGAAAGCTCTGCCAAATGGTGCACAGCGGAGCGCCAACCTCGCTATGCTGGTGGAAAAGGCAATGGATTATGAGAAGACCAGTTACAGAGGCTTATTTAATTTTGTCCGATATATTGAACATTTGCAAAAATATGAAGTTGATTATGGCGAAGTAAATCTTTCTGGCGCAGGAGAAGGTTCCGTGGAAATCATGACGATCCACAAGAGCAAGGGACTCGAGTTTCCGATTGTAATCCTTGCCGGTATGGGAAAACAGTTCAATATGCAGGATCTGAACGCCAGACTTCTGATTCATCCGGATTACGGTCTTGGCGCTGACGCCATTTTGCCAGACCGGCGGATGATTGTGTCAACACTGTATAAGCAGGTGATCCGCCGTAAGCTTCTGGAAGAGACTCTGGGGGAGGAAATCCGAGTACTTTACGTTGCCCTGACGCGTGCCAAGGAGAAACTGATCATGACCGGAACAATAGGAAATCTGGAAAAAAGGCTGCTTTCTTTATACAGATTCCGCGAAAATGAACAGGAACTTCTTCCGGCAGAAACGAGACTGAATGGAAAAACTTACTGGGATTATGTGCTTCCTGCGCTTGCAAGGCACCGCTGCATGGATGAACTTTTTGAGGAGTTTGGATTGCTGCCATCCCATGATAATCTGCTTTATGATGATCCGGCAGAGTTTCAGGTGAAAAGGATCACAGCGCGGACTTTAACGGAGGCTGAAGTGGTGGAACAGGCTGTCGGGCAGATGGAAGACGATATTCTGGATAACTGGGATTGTGAGAAAATCGTGGATCCTGAAATCAAAGCGGAACTGGAAAAGCGTTTTGGATTTGTATATCCTTATGAATATCGTAAAGATATTCCGGTGAAGGTCAGCGTATCGGATCTGAAAAAGAAGAGTTACCATGAAGATACGGATATTGAAGAAGCTGTATATTTCGAACCGGACATTGTTCCGCTGGTTCCAAGATTTATTGAGGAAAAGAAGGAAACGGAAGAGGCGTTCACAGGTTCGGCAAGAGGTACTGCTTACCATCGTGTGATGGAATGTCTTGAGTACAATAAAACGGATAGTGCACAGCAGCTGAAAGAGCAGATCAACGCATTGGTTCAGAGCAAAAAAATGTCTGAGGCAGAAGCAGAATGTATCAGAATTTCAGATATTCAGTCTTTTGTGAATGGGGCACTGGGGCAGAGAATGAAAGTCGCTGCATTATCGGGGCTTCTTTTCAGGGAACAGCCTTTTGTCATTTCCAGAAGTGCTGCTGAAATAGATGAGGCATGGGATCCCAAGGAACGTGTGCTTGTGCAGGGAATCATAGACGCTTATTTTCTGGAAGGGGATGAGATCGTGCTGGTTGATTACAAGACGGATCGTGTGCGCAGAGGGGAAGAGCAGAAGCTGGTTGATCTGTATCACACCCAGCTGGAGGATTATGCTCAGGCACTTCATAGAATGACTGGGCGTAGGGTGAAAGAGAAGTATATTTATTCCTTTACGTTGAAAAAAGAGATATTGTTAGGATGATTGCTTGTGTTCGCAGAGGGTGCGTGGATGTGGCGTGCCTGATCTGAGAACTGTGCGAAGAACCCGGAAAATCTAAGAGAACAGGATTTTGCTAAAAGCGAAGACATGAGAGGCCAAACTCGCTCCTTCGGAGCTCAGACAGTGTCCTCTCATGTCTTCAACGCAAAATCCTGTCCTCTAAGATTTTCTCGGAACCTCCGCAAAGCCCTCAGACCAGGCACGCCACATCCACGCACGTCGCAGGCGGAAGGGAAAGCAAAAATTTGACAACCTTACACTCTCCACCCCGCTGGATACTTATTCTTCAATGTTCCATTTACAAGCTTTCCAAACCCAAGGGGATACCCCTCCACACAAAGCAAATGCCATCCTTTAGAATGAGCAGCCTCCTCAGGCTCAATCGTAAGAGTTTCCCCTTTCAGATACCGCTCCAGTCTTGGATCATCTACAGAAAGGGAAATCACAGCTTCAGCTTCATTTTTCCGGAAAGCCAGTGCAAGCGGCTGAGCCGGTTCAAACCGGTTTTTCTTCAGATCTCCCAGATAAAGTCCGTTCCGAATAAACGTAAGTCCTCTGAAATTACAGGAAACAGACGGCAGATAATAAACTTTATCTGCCCGGACCTCCACCCGGTTCCAGTCAAACTCCTGGCCATCTAAAGTTTTCAACCCGATTTCTCTGAAAAATTCTTCCATATACTTCCGGACATCTGCAGCCAGACGACTGGTCTTAGAAGTACCAGCGGAAGGTCCAGCCGTTCCCTCCTTTTGCAAGAGGGCTAGAAAATGCCCCTCCCCCTGCATCTTATGAGGAAAAATGCGCACACATTTTTTCAGTTGTGGATTCCCGTCTCCCCATTCAGGATTTCCGGTGGAAAAGCCCTCATAATCCTCCATGGAAATCAGAGACAGTTCCGGCCGTTCCCTGAGAAGCCAGGAAATGATCTGCTCATCCTCACAAGGTGCAAAGGTACAAGTAGAATAAAGCATCTGCCTCCCGGCTGCAGCATATCTGCCGCATTCAGACAAAGCTGTTTCTGAATTCTGGAAAGCTCCTCAGACTTCTCAGGAGTCCAGTCCCTGGCAAGAGCTTCCTCCTTACGGAACATCCCCTCCCCGGAACAAGGTGCATCCAGAATGATCTTATGGAAAAATTCTGGAAAATTTTTTACCATTTTTTCAGGTTTTTCATTGGCAACAAAAAGATTGGGAATCCCAAACAGTTCCAGGTTTCGAAGCAGTGCTCTTGCCCTGGTAGTGCTGATATCATTTGCAACCAGAAGTCCTTCACCCTTTAGGGCGGAACCAACTGCAGTTGCTTTTCCTCCAGGAGCTGCACACATATCCAGCACATATTCTCCTGGCTCCACCGAAATACGGGAAGCGGGGGTCATGGCACTTGGTTCCTGAAGATAATAAAGTCCGGCTTGATAAAGAGCACACCGGGATGGCCTTACATCCTCATTGTAAAAATAACCATTCGAAACCCATGGGATTTTTTTTACTTCAAAGGGCACAATCTGTTCAAACTCCTCACAGGAAATCTTTGCCGTGTTTACCCGGAGCCCATAAGTACGCGGCTGTTCATAAGCTGCCAGAAAAGGTTCAAAATCATCCCCAAGCATATCCTCCATCCGATGAAGAAAAGCCTGAGGCAGAGCTGATAATTTATCTGAATCCATAGAAAAATCTCCTTAGTACTGAAATAGAATTAGATATGAAAAAAATGTCTGCAAAAAATCTCACGCAAACTGTGAAACACATCTTGCAGAAAGCATTTTTTAAACATATTTTAGTATAGCGGAAGAAAAAGAACAAGTCAAACATAAGCAAAAGCAAAAGAATTATGAACCATTTATGATAATGTCCTAATATACCATAAAGGAAAATGTCCCAATGTAGTATAATGCTTCCATCAACAGATGGAGGTAACGATTATCAGAAAGGTAGAATT
>NZ_QUIO01000035.1:0-42856 GCF_003480145.1 Ruminococcus sp. AM42-11
TATGATAGATCGCGATTAACATGGTATGGGCTACTGCAATTAAAGCCCTTTTCCCACCTCTGCGCGCGGCAATTCTTTGATAACGGGAGTAGAGATAACTTTGCTTGTTTCGTATTCCAGCACGAGCACATTCCACCAGCGTTGCTTTCAAATATTTATTTCCTTTCCGTATTCGTGTACTCATCTTTTTTCCGGCGCTTTCCTTACACTCAGGCACAAGCCCCGCCCATGAGCTGAAACGGGATTCATTTTGAAAGTGCTCCATTTCCACACCAGTTTCCGCTAAAATTCGTTCTGCACTTTTTCTTCCAATCCCAGGCATATCATCCAAAGCTTCGATTGCCCAATTTATGGATTCTGTTTTTTTTTAATATCTGCATCTAAATCCATAATTAAAGCGGTCAGGCTTTCAATATGCCCAAGTTGATGTTTCAACATTTTTTGCTGATGTTCTGATATCCGTCCTTGTAGGGATTTCTGCATTTCTGGAATTTTATCTCTGGCTCTTCCTTCAGCAAGTTCACTTAAAACAACCGGATCTGTTTCTCCAGATACAATTGCCTTTAAAATTGTCATACCGCTTTTTCCGCTGATATCGGTAATTACACTGCTCAATTTAACATTGCAGCCTTCTAACACAGCCTGGATTCGATTTAATTCACGAGCACGTTCTTCAATTACCTCCTGGCGGTAACGGGTTATTTCTCGCAGTTCTCTTTGATCCCTATTTGGTATGTAACTTGCTTTTACTAATCCATGGCGTACCAGATCGGCAATCCACTCTGCATCTTTTACATCCGTCTTACGTCCGGGAACTCCTTTGATATGCTGCGCATTCACAACCATGATCGGTATCTGTTCTTCTTCAAATATATTATATACAGGTTTCCAATAAGAGCCCGTACTTTCCATGGCAGCCATCTCACAATCTGTTTCTTTCAGCCACGAAACTAATTGGAGAATATCTTCCGTTATTGTTGAAAACTGACGGATTTCTTTTTTTCTGACACTCGTAAAAATACAGGCTACCATCATATTTTTATGAATGTCAATCCCACAACACCGCTTATACAATACTTCCATAAAGCAAACCTCCTTCGCATAAGCCGATGCAGCTCCTTGCTTAATTGTTGGCTGTCCTGCGTCCTCATCAAAACCCGATGGAAACAAAAAGTGGTACACCTAAGGAGCTGAAAATCAGTCTGTCGGACGGGCTTGTAAGCACCAATCCCCTTCCGATCTTATTCGGCACCTTAAGTATACCACTACATAACGTATAGCTAGTATCCAGTTTTCATTTATTGTGGTGAGATTTTCTCATGATTGTCTGTCGGGAAATAGACAGTTCTAAGAGAGGGAGGGTGTGACTCATATAAACACAATTAACAAAATGAAATCAAAAATGTAGTGGGATTTGAGGAATCAAAACGACTTCCAGATGGATCGTTCTTGATTCCTTTTTCTTTACAAATCGGTTACGTTCGCAGTACTGAAATTAGTGTATAATTGTAATAGTAAAAATCACGCACAATAAAGAAATAATCGGGTTTGTGTAAAATGAAAGGAACATTATTATGAAAGCAAGAATACTGGTGATAGAAGATGAAATGGCAATCAATGATCTGCTTTGTATGAATCTGGAAGCTGCTGGCTATGAAACAGTAGGTTATCTGGATGGAAATGATGCAAGTGAAGGCGTCGTACAGGACCATGAATTTCAGTGCGCACTTGTGGATATTATGCTTCCGGGAAAGGATGGTTATACCCTTTTACCGGAATTAAAAAAGTTTGGTATTCCGGTTATATTTCTTACGGCAAAGGCTGATGTTACAAGTAAAGTAAAAGGGTTAAAAGACGGAGCCGAGGACTATATAGTAAAGCCTTTTGAAATGCTGGAGGTAATGGTGCGTTTGGAAAAAGTGTTAGATCGTTATGGAACGGCACCGAAACAGATTCAGATAGACGATGTCATAATTGATACCGTAAGTCACATAGTTACGAAAAATGGAGAAGAAATATATTTAAAACCTATGGAATATAACTGCCTTATGGTGTTCGTAAAAAACCCAAATAAAGCACTTACCAGAAGCCAGATCTTGCAGGAACTGTGGAAGGAGGAATTCTGCGGAGAAACAAGAACTGTGGATGCACACGTTGGACGCATCAGAAAAAAACTAAGCTGGCAAGATAAAATCAAACCATTCCCAGAATTGGTTATCGACTTGAGGTGGATTTATGAAGCTATTTACAAAAATTTTTTTACAGGTAATCTGCATGGTGCTTCTGCTGTCATCTGGAATTTTTTTCTATACAACTTACAGGTGGAAAAATCAGAGCATAGAAAATATCAACAGTTATGAAAATAGCAGGTTTCAAACAAATATTTCTAAGTTTGAAAACATGTTAATGCGGATTAAAAGCAAAACACAGGACTCTGATGATAAAATCTGGGAAAAAATGATTATTTATGCTTTTCGTCAGGTATTCCACGACAGCGCCGTTTTATATCAGGATGGAAAAGAACAATATAATGGGACAAAATATGAGTTTGATCTGCAAAATATCAGAAACCTAACAAAAAACAAACATGATGGATTCGAAAATGACATCTATTGTGATAAACCACTGATCAGCAAAACAAATGGCAACGTATTTTTGCTCTTTTATTCTTCCAGCTACAGTTCTACAGACATGAACTATCAGATCGTCACCTACAAAGATATTACCAGTGTACAAAAACAGAGTCAGACACTGTTTTATCAGGCAGGAGGGTTTACCTTGTTTCTGGTTCTGTTTGTTGGCTTTTTCCTGTTTTTGACTTTGCGGAAAATTATGGAACCGCTCACAAGGCTAAAAGAAGCGGCTGTTTCTGTGGCAAATGGAAATTATGAGATAAAAGTGCCATCAGAGGGAAAGACGGAACTGGCACAGGTTGGGAAAAGCTTTAATCTTATGACAGGTAAAGTAAGGGAGCAGATTGAAAAGCTTTCTTCCGTAAACCAGGCACAGAGACAGCTGCTTGGAAGTTTGGCCCATGAATTAAAGACACCGATGACTGCAATCATAGGATATGCAGATACACTTCTAACGGTACGCCTATCTCCCAAGAGGCAGGAGATAGCGCTTGATTATATTAGAAATGAATGCCGAAGGCTTTCCAGGCTTTCAGTGAAAATGCTGGAACTTACCGGATTATATGAAACAGGTGAAGCAGAATTTGTTCCAGTGGAAGTTCAGATGAATCAATTTCTGGAAGATGTAAAAAAACTTGTTACTTACAGGCTTCAGGAGAAAAAAATTTGTCTTGAAATACATTGTAATCCAGAGGAGCTTAGAAAAACATTTGATCCGGACCTTATGATGAGTGCAGTGACAAATTTTATTGATAATGCAGTCAAGGCTTCCGATGAGAATTCAAAAATCGTACTGGAGGCAACCCAAAATCATTTATCCGTTCAGGATTATGGGAAGGGAATTCCAGAGGAGGATCTGAAAAGAGTAACAGAAGCTTTTTATATGGTCGATAAATCACGTTCCAGAGTAAAGGGAAGTGTTGGGCTTGGTCTTGCGCTATGCCAGAAAATTGCAGATATACATGGATTTCAGCTGGAAATTACAAGCCATCTGGGAAAAGGAACAATCGTATCTGTTTTATGGTAAATAATTGGAATTTACAGAACAGTTACAACTTGCGGAAGATTTGGTGCAATGAAAGATGCTATACTTGTGGACATAAACAGGAAGGAGAATTTATTCAACATGAGAAAAAACATAAATAAAATTGTAGGATTAACACTTTGTATAGGAATGCTCACAGGATGTGCCCAGACCCCGGAATCTTCCCTTGTAAAACCAAAAGGGAGCAAGGTAGAAAATGCTTATACAGAAACTGAAGGCGTAGATATGGTGAACGAGGACTCTTCTGAAAATACAAAGGATAAGAACACAGCGGTAAGAACAACTATTCGAGACCTGCTCAATGCTCCGGAAACCTATAAAAGTCAGACTACAGATGACAGTGCAAAACTTGTAGTGAACACGGATGCCACTGTAGAAATACCGGATGTAGAAAAGATATCCGCAATTTCTGTCACGCCTGCAGAAGTTACACAGGATCTTCTTGACCGTATTACAGATGCCTTTTTCTCAGAGGCAAAGCTGTATACATCGGATAGCTATTATACCCAGACAAAGGATGAAATCAAAAAAACGTTGGATGAACTAAAAGAAGATGTAGCAAACGGAAATCTGGATCCCTATAATTGGGGTACGGATGAAGATGGTAACCTTTACTATAATATTTATGATGATATTGAATACTGGGAAGAGCAGTATCAATCAGCCCCGGAGACGAAGACCCTGGCAGAAGGAAGACCTGTTGCAGGCTCCCAGGAGACAGAAAATGGTACTGCGGAAAATGAATTCTCCGGTGTTGCACAGATGCCGGATGGATCAGAATATTTTTACATGACATCTTCCTACGGATCCGATACCTTATCTGTCAAAATCAGAAAATTGGCAAAATCTGGCGGGGAAAAGCTGCCTGTGGACACGACCTGGTCTGATTATACTTCTTCCAGTGAAGGGGAAAAACCTACTGAGGAGTCCATTGGGATTTCATTAGATGAAGCAAAAAAAATGGTACAGGAAAAAGTAGATAAAATGGGGATTACAGATCTGCAGTTTTCAGACTGGAGTTATGCATTGTGCAATAATCTTGAAAAGGATAATAGTTTAAGTAATCTTGGAAGCGGATATGCGATTTATTACACACGTACTATAAACGGTGTTCCGATTACTCGGACAATGGCAGATGGCGGTGCTTTGGAAGATATGGACAGCACTATGGAAACCTGGTCTTATGAAAGTCTTTATTTCTTTGTCGATAAAGATGGAATTGAAAGCATGTATTATTCAAACCCTTATACCATAGGAGAGACAAAAACAGAAAATTTAAACCTTCTTCCATTTTCTGAGATTATGAAAACATATGAAAAAATGATGGTAGTGACCAATGCAGATAATATGGAATATGAAAAATCAAGAGTTTATGATGTTGACCGGATTGTTCTGGGCTATGCAAGAATTTATGAACCATCCACAGATCCGCATACAGGTCTTCTGGTTCCCGTTTGGGATTTCTTTGGAAGCAGAAAAGTGGAAGGTGACTATGATGGGAATAGTTACTCGGACATCACAGACTATCCAAACTGGAGCTTCCTTACCATTAACGCCGTGGATGGCAGTATTATAGACAGGGATCTGGGCTACTGATATGAAGCAGGTACTTGGAATTGTACATTACAATTTCTTTGGCTATTTTCGAAATCCCAAAGTCATTTTTACCTTCCTTCTGGAATTTGTACTTAGCTTTCTTCTCACTGGAAGAATCATGGTTGTTATGGAAAACTATGATACACCGGTACAGGCTGTAGAGCCATTTCTTTGGACCTTTGGGGATGGAACAGCAGTACTGCTCAGTTCTCTTCTGTTGCTTCTGCTGTTCTCAGACCTGCCAAAGATGACACCAGTTACTCCATATCAGTTAATTCGAACAACAAAGAAAAAATGGCTTTTGGGACAGTTTATTTATATTATTTTTGTGACTGCTCTTTATACAGTATTGATGCTGCTATTTACATCTGTACTGTGTATGAAGGACAGTTATCCGGGCAACCTGTGGAGCGAGACTGCTGCCATGCTCGGATATTCTGAACTGGGGAAAAACTTGCAGGTCCCCTCTACAGTAAGAGTCATGGAGAGTATCTCTCCGTATGGCTGTATGCTGCAGGTTTTTCTCCTGTTATTCTGCTATTCCCTGACACTTGGTTTTGTGATCCTTGTTGGAAATCTTTATAAAGGAAAAACAAAAGGCATGGTGTTTGGACTACTTTATAGTGTATTTGGATTTTTACTGGAACCCAGTGTGGTAGCCGCAATTTTGCATAAGGAAAAATATGAAATGTATCAGGTGAATGTACTGATCTGCTGGATCAGTCCTTTGAACCAGGCTGTATATGGAAAACATAACTTTGGCTATGATCCATTACTTCCGACCATCTGGCAGTCCTGTATGTTCTTCGCAGGTATTTTATTTGTTCTTATGGTTCTGGCACTTCGCAGGATGAAAAAATATCCCTTTGAATTTCTGGGAGAAAAAACATAATCAAAAGGGGAAATATCTATGCGGGTAGAAACAAAACGTATGCTTCTTGGCAGGAGTTTCCTGGCGGCATGGCTGATTGCCTGCTTTTCTATCGCAGCAGGTCAGACTTATCCAAGTTTGAAAAAAGCATTAACATGTGGAACTTTTATCAGCCTGCTGGATGGTTCATTGAAAAGTCAGATGGTATCTTTTGCCATCCCTGTAGCTGCGGTACTGCCGTGGAGTGATTCTTTTTTACAGGAGTATAAAAGTGGATTTTTAAAAGCTGCATTTCCCAGGACAAACCGCAGGCTATATGTGGAAGGAAAAGTCTTTTCTGTTATGACATCTGGATTTTTAGTCTGGATATTTGCTATAAGCACCATACTTCTTGTTAATTTTGTTATATTTTATCCTATGGAAATAAAAGGCAGCTTTCCAAAGGAACAGTTTCTGGAGCTGCTTATGAAAGCTCTTAGGATGGGACTGATCGGAAGTATTCTAAGCACTTTTGGTGGAATCTGTGGTACCTTATGGAATTCAGCTTATATGGCATATGGGATTCCTTTTGTCAGCTATTATTTTGGAATTATACTTCATGACCGCTATTTCAAAGACCAGATCTGGTTTTACCCAGTGGAATGGATTCTGGCAGATGGAAACTGGGGAACGGATAAAGCGGGATTGTGGTTATTTCTGCTATTATTTTTATTGGTGTTAATGGGAATTTTTGGAGGTGTTTTAAATGGAAAAGTGGAAGAAATCTGAATTTCAAAATACCTGTGTGAAAATAGAACACGTAACCAAAAGGTTCGGGGAAGATCTGGTATTAAAAGAAGTAAATCTTACCTTAAAGGTGGGACAGGTTTACGGCGTTGTAGGAAATAATGGCTCTGGCAAAACAGTACTTATGAAATGTATCTGCGGATTCCTTCCTGTTACCACAGGCACCATCCGTGTTTTCGGAAAAGAAATTGGTCGTGATGTAGATTTTCCAGAAAGCCTTGGTGTCATCATTGAGACGCCTGGATTTCTTACCCAGTATACCGGTGTAAAGAACCTGGAAATACTGGCAGATATGAAAAGAATGATTTCAAAGGCAGATATCCGCCTGATCCTAAAAAAAGTAGGACTGGATCCGGATATGAAAAAGCCGGTTGGAAAGTACTCTCTTGGAATGCGGCAACGCCTTGGGATTGCACAGGCCATTATGGAAGATCCTCGCTTCCTGATTCTGGATGAACCATTTAACGGTCTGGATAAACACGGCGTGGCAGAGATCAGGGAACTTTTGCTTGATTTAAAGGCAGCTGGAAAAACCATTTTATTGGCAAGCCATAATGATGAGGATATCCGGATTTTATGTGATCACGTATATGAGATGGATGGCGGAGTTTTAAGAGAAAGGACAGCCTGAAAATGGGAAAAAAATTTGTGAAAACCACATTCGCAATATTAAGTTTCATGATGCTTCTGCCGACATCTGTTTTTGCAGAAGATGCAGGGAATATGGAAGCTGCTTTTGTGGGAGAGTCTGTTTTGGAAGCAGATCAATCAGCTTCTTATAGTGATGCAGACAGTACATTGCCTTTTGAAGAGGAAAAAAACAATCCTACAGATGAGAAGATTCCGGAAACTGAGGAACAGACTCCTGAAAAAACGGATTCGGAAAATCAAAATTCTGACCTGGATGGATTTATATCAGGAGACGCTTCTGCTGAGGACGAAAAGAAGACAATCCATGTCATAATAGAAAATGGAAATACTGATACAGATAACGGAACACAGATCACAGATCCTGTTATAGATAGTGGGGATTATTCTGCTGGAGAGTATAGTGGAGGCGGTTCTTCTGCCAGCTCGTCTGGTGAGAAAATACTACATAAACCGCAGGTTCTTTTAGAGGATAACAATCTTTCCGGACAAAATCTAAAAGCAGGCTCTGTCACAGAAATGTCACTGACATTCCGGAATAAAAGCCGTAGCCAGAATGTATTTGGTCTAAAGATTTCTATTTCTGCGGATACAAAGGGAATTGAATTTGAGAGAAACTCTTTTTATGTTCAGAGACTGACTCCAGGAGAAGCAATTACCCTGAAGCAAAAGGTCACTATAGCAGAGGACTGTACTCCAGGTCAGGCAACAGTTTCTTTTTCTCTGGATTACGAAGATTCAAAAGCGTCGGGAGCGACAGGTACAGAAACGCTGTCCTTTCAGATCACTCAGCCGGCGCGTGCAAAACTGGAAGCTTCTGATATTCCTTCCGTTTTATATACCATGGATACGGTAGAAATTCCGGTGAAAGCAATGAATCTTGGAAGGGATAAGATATATAATGCAAGTGTCCGGCTGGAAGCAGACGGATTGAACCCAAAAGAGTCCGCTTTTTTAGGAACATTAGAAGCTGGAACCGCAGTACAGGGAAGTCTCCGTGTGTATGTAAAAGGAAAATCAGAAGAAGATGACGGTTCTTTTCCTGGCAGGATTACCGGAAAACTGATTCTTACTTATGAGGATGCAGCCGGCAATTCCTATGAGGAAAGTACAGAGTTTGAGTCTGAGATTAAAGAAGCTAAAATCCAGTCTTTAAAAATAGAGGATGACCAGGAAGAAACAAACAGCTGGTGGTATTCCGTTATTGCAGTTATTGCAGTACTGCTTGTTTCTGTGATTCTACTTCTTTTGGGTAAGCTTCATAAGAAAAACATACTTCTGGAAGAAACCAGAAAGGTGGATGCCCATTGAAAAAGAATAGAATAGATAGTTTTACCTGTTTTGTAGGTTTTCTTCTGATATTGGCATTATTTTTCTCTATAAAGCTTTTTGCAGGAATACAGGATGGGAAAAAACAATACTTGGCACTGGTTTCCCTTGGAGACCTTACTTATGATGATGATTTTTTGAAAAAGGCAAAAAAAATAGAAGGGATAAAAGAGATATGGCCCGTTGTGGAAATTCCAGTAACCATCAAGATTGAAGATTATACGGAAACAGCCACCTTTTTAGGAATCGATCTGAATGCGTTTGGAGAAAATCCAGAGCAGAATGATTTAGGAAATACACCGGTGTTGTTGCTTGGAAGTAAAGCATTGCAAAACATGAAAGACTCAAATAATCATTCCATTTCAAAAAAACAACAGGAAAAATTCCTGCAAATGGGAGAAAATCTAACCATTTCTTATGCACTTGCTGGAAATACAAAAGAGCTTTCTGGCGCGGCAGATCATCTGGTATCCTTGACTGGGCACGAAGAAAATGAACAGCAAACTGTTTATCTTCCATGTAAAGTAACTGCCGTAACGGAAAATGAAGATATCTATATTCCTTTATCACAGGCGCAGGAGCTTTGCAGTGAGATGGGTGAGCCGCTTAAAATTACAAAAATTTATTTGAAAGTGAATGGAAAAATGAATCTGGAGAAGGCAAAAAAATTATTTGAATAAGGTATTCTTGCAAAATTAATTTGTATCAATCTCTGGTATTCATTTGACTAACTATTGTATTTTGTGCATGTTTTATGTAATTTTATCCATGTACTTATTTAAAAGAAAAGTATATACTTTATTCTTGTAAATAAAAGTATTTTATTCCCCTAAGGCTTGCTCCATTGTCTGCATGACAGGCAATGGAGGCCTTCTTCCAACGTATTAATCATAATAAATTGGTATTTTTGTAAATTGTACCATATAATGGAAAACTGTTAGATTGTGATCTTTTAGATACAATTTAGCAGTTTTTTATATGATGGAAATCCAATACAAAAAACCACTTTTTCATGCTATACTTCATTTATGAATTATAGCAAGATCAACACCAATAAAAAGGTCTGGGCAGTCTTGCTTAATTTGATATTGTAGGGAAGTCAAATGCAATGCGGTACTTCCGTATTTGCCACTCTGAAAACCTTTGAGCCCTCGCTCCGTCATATAATTAAACAATTCGCCTTGCTGTATTTTCTGCAAAGTTCGTTGTAGGTAATACGATTTTTTTATTCAAAAACAATACCCACTCTTGTTTCCGTTTTGGGAAAGAATGTAATTTATAGTAAATGAATAGAAATTGCGATCGTTTTTTGGTACAATATATTGATTAGTAGTGAAATAGCTGGCGGGATTTATGCGTAAAAGTGAAACTTTTATCCTGCCTTAGCCGAAGATATCCCAGACTTTGTTCGGGAAAAGGGTGTGAATATATGGTAAAAATTATTTCAGACAGTACCTGCGACCTTTCACAGGAATTATTGCGAAAATATGAGATTGACATTCTTCCGCTTCATATTCTTCTGGGTGATAAAGAATATGAAGATGGAAAAAACATTACTCCGGATCAGATCTATGCCTGGTCTGATGCAAACAAGACAACACCTAAAACTTCTGCACCTGCCCTGGCAGATGCCATGGAGCTTTTTCGCCCCTATGCAGAGGCTGGAAGGGAAATTGTCTGCTTTTCTATTTCAGCAGGTATGTCCACTTCTGGAAATGTGATGCGCCTTGCTGCTGAAGAACTGGGGGCTTCTGACCGAATAAAAGTAATCGATTCTGCAAACCTTTCTACCGGTATCGGCCTTCTTGTAGTAGAAGCTGCAATTATGGCAAAGAATAACCGGACAGCTTCCCAGATTGTTTCTGAGATAGAGAAGTTAAAACCAAATGTGAGAGCAAGCTTTGTGGTAGATACCCTTACTTATTTATACCGAGGCGGACGCTGCAATGCAGTAGCGGCTATGGCCGGAGGTGTTTTAAAACTGCATCCCAGGATTGTAGTGGAAGATGGTGCAATGAATGCATCTAAGAAATACCGTGGAAAAATTGCTTCTGTTGTCATGAACTATGTAAAAGATATGGAAAAAGATTTAAAAAAAGCGAGACCTGAACGCGTATTTATAACACATTCTGGCTGTGAACAGGAAACTGTAGAAAAAGTGAGGGCTTATCTGAAAGAACTTGACATTTTTGATGAGATACTGGAAACCAGGGCTGGCGGTGTTGTATCAAGTCATTGCGGACCTGGTATGCTAGGTGTTTTGTATATTGCAAAATAAAGAATGCATTGCGATATCTGCCATATGCTTCATTACTATAAACCCGCAGTAACACGAATATATTTCGTATTTACAGAAGCACTGGAAGAAAATGGTATTCTGACTCAGAAATAATAAAAAACAGGACAGCAAAGGAGAACAAGCCTATGTCAACATTAACAATCATTATATCACTCATTATTTTAGCAGTTTACATTTTCTTATTGGTTGCAAAGCAAAGTAATCCAAAAACAAATGGAATGCTGATGGTTGTACAGGGAGCTTTATGGACTGTGATCGCAGTAAGCAACTGGGCTGAGAATACGGTTGTAAACCGGAGTGGTTACATTATAGTAATTGTTTTATCGTTTATCTGTGGAATCCGGGAGCTTATTAAGCAGCAGTAAAAAATGAGAATGGCTAAAACTGTTCCTTTAGGTGGAGATGTTAAAAATGATTCATGATTTAATGTACATTGAACTTAAAACGGGATATTCAGATGATGGTCCGGCATGGATCGGATATGTGAAAACTTCAAAGAGTAAGAAAACAATCTATTTTAATAACCATGCCTTTCAAAAATATAATGGCAATTATTCCAATTATATAGATATTGAGAATGGCGACGAATATTGGATTTCCGGGTTGAAGAAGAAAGAGAGTAATCGTCATTGGGATGGGCATGGAAAAATCATGATCGACCGCAGAGCTGTTAAGGAATATCTTTCTCTAATTGGGGAAAAATCGCTACCGTTAAATTTATTTGAAGTGACTGATATTGAAGATAAATTCCCGATTGAAAGGGTAAATCGGATGTTGAACCCAAAGATTGATAATTTTCAATGTCCATAAAGCAGCTTTTGATGTTGAAAGTATCTTTGAATATCGTAGACATACAATGTCTGGTTGAAAATTCGTGGATTCTCATTTTATGTCGTGGTAATTTTGTTACATATTGGTAAACTGTAAGTGGAAGAGAGGTAGAGACATGGACACAAAAAAGATCGGAGCTTTTTTAAAGCAATGTCGTAAGGAAAAAAATCTGACACAAGAGCAGCTTGCTGAGAAATTCAGAGTGTCTGCAAGAACAGTTTCCAGATGGGAAACAGGAGTTTCCCATAGTTAAAGATACCACACCAAATATGATGAACCCACGCTTATACACTACCAGCTATAATAAACCGCAAGGACAGCAATTTGATACTGCTGTCCTTTTTTTTATAAAATTGCAGTACACAGAAAAAAGCTGTAAAATGATAAATATATTTGTCCTTGTAACAATTCTCGGACATTTGCCTGTTATACTATTTGCAAAAAGAAAAGGAAGTGAGGATATGAAGCAGATTTTAATTGTCGAGGACGACAGTTTTTTGAATAAGATGTTGGCCTATAACCTGACCGCAGACGGCTACGGCGTGACTTCTGCCCTAAATGCCAGAACCGCAGCCGACGCCATCCGCCAGCGGGAATTTGATCTGGTGCTGCTGGACATCAACCTGCCGGACGGGAATGGGTTTGAGCTGTGCAAGCTGATAAAGCCCCAGTACCCGGACACCATCGTAATTTTCCTGACCGCCAACGATCAGGAGAGTGACCAGATACGGGGCTATGAGGTGGGCGCGGTGGACTACATCACAAAGCCCTTTGTGATCGGGGCCTTGCAGCGGAAAATCAAAGCCATGTTCGCCATGCTGGAACATCACAAACCGGCCAAGGACATTTACGACGACGGGCGGCTGTTTCTGGACTTCTCGGAGCAGACGGCTTCCTTAAACGGCAAGCCCCTGACCCTATCCCTGATGGAATATAAAATGCTGAATCTGTTCCGTAAAAATCCCCGGCAAGTGCTGACCCGTGGGCAGCTTTTGGAAAAGCTGTGGGATATAGACGAAAGGTTTGTAGACGAACACACCCTGACAACCTCCATTAGCCGAATTCGCAGCAAGATCGAATCCGACGGCGGCGCGCCCTACATCAAGACCGTTTACGGCATGGGTTATCAATGGACGGGAGGCGAGGCAAAATGAAGTTTCAAAACCTATCGGTAAAGCGGCTGTTTAGCCGGGTGGCAATAGGACTTGTCCTTTCCATGTCCGGGATCACCATAGCCCTGTTTCTTGTTACAAAACAGACGGCGGTGCTGCTGACTGGCGGGGCGCTGCTACTGTGCGCCCTTGTGGGGATTTTTGTACTGACGCAGGCGTTTGGAAAGCGGCTGTCGCAGTTTACCGCTAACCTGTGCCAGACTTTAGACCATATGATCGCCGGAAATGAAGCACCCCAGCGGCCAGAGGACAGCGAAACCCAGCTTGCCAGAATCGGACACCGGTTGGCAAGGCTTTACCAGATCATGCAGGAGAACCGCCGCCGGGTGGACGAGGAACGGCAGGAGTTGCAGACCCTTGTATCGGATATTTCCCATCAAGTGAAAACGCCGGTAAGCAATCTGAAAATGGCGACGGACACCCTGCTGGAAAAGCCTATGACCGAGGCGGAGCGCACCGACTTTATCCGGGGAATCCGCAGCCAGACGGATAAGCTGGACTTTCTCTTTCAGGCCCTTGTGAAAACCTCCCGTCTGGAAACAGGCGTGATCCAGTTGGACAAGAAACCGGGTCGCCTCTTTGATACCGTGGCGCAGGCCATGAGTGGGATCGTGTATGCAGCGGAGAAAAAGGAAATCGCCGTGTCTGTGGACTGCCCGGAGGATTTGACCGTTTCCCATGACAGCAAGTGGACATCCGAAGCCCTCTTTAACCTGCTGGACAATGCGGTGAAGTACACCCCGGCGGGAGGGAAAATCGCTGTGTCGGTGGTGCTGTGGGAAATGTATGTGGAGATCAAAGTGACCGACACCGGCAAGGGCATTTCCGAAAGCAATCAGGCTGCCATCTTCCGGCGCTTCTATCGTGAGGAAGAAGTACACGAACAGCAGGGCGTGGGCATTGGCCTGTATCTGGCCCGCGAGATCGTAACGCGACAGGGCGGCTATATCAAAGTGGTTTCGGAGCCGGGCAAGGGTTCGGAATTTTCCATTATGCTGCCTACAAAATAGAACGCGGCGGACGGCCATTCCCGGCTGCCCGCCGTAAATTTTTTTGAAATGTCCGAGCGTTGTAACATTTCACCCCGATTTTCAATGAAATTTTTTGGCCGCTGTAACATTTCGCGGACATTTGGGTTTTATAATACCTTTATCAACAGGCAAGAAGCCTTGAAAGGAGTTTTGAATATGAGCGTTTTACAGACTATTGACCTGAAAAAGTATTATGGCACAAAGCCGAACATTACCCGTGCCCTTGACGGTGTGAACTTCTCCGTGGAGGACGGCGAGTTTGTGGCTGTTGTGGGAACATCTGGCAGCGGCAAATCCACCTTACTTCACATGATGGGAGGGCTGGACACACCTACTTCCGGCAATGTGATTGTCCGGGACAAAGAACTGTCAAAAATGAACGATGAACAGCTTACCATCTTCCGCCGCCGTAACATCGGCTTTATCTTCCAGAACTATAACCTTGTTCCGATCCTGAATGTGTATGAGAACATCGTCCTGCCGGTGGAACTGGACGGGGACACGGTAGATAAAAAGTTTTTGAATGAGATTGTTCATCTGCTGGGGCTGGAAGATAAACTGAAAAATATGCCAAATAATCTATCCGGCGGTCAGCAACAGCGAGTAGCGATTGCTCGTGCCTTGATTACCAAACCGGCTATCGTGTTGGCCGACGAACCGACCGGCAACCTTGACAGCAAGACCAGTGCAGAGGTGCTGGGGCTAATCAAGCGCACCAGTGCAGAGTTCCGACAAACCGTAGTGATGATTACACACAACAACGACATTGCCCGCCTTGCAGATCGGATTATCCGCATTGAGGACGGCAAGATTGTGGAATAAGGAGGTGGCAGACTATGACATGGCCTTTTGAGAATGATACAAGTGCCATTGTAAAAAAATTGGCAGGTAGGAGTATGCAAGCGGATAAGAGAAACAAGGCATTTCTGCTTTTGACAATCGCCATCTCTGTCTGTATGGTTTTTTCGATTCTCCTAATATCAACAGGTACACAAGAGAAATTCAAGAACACACAGAGGAATAAAGCGCAGATTGGCATTTTGGGAGTTACGGACGAACAAACGGCTCAGCTGCATCAAAACGAAAATATTACATGGGTTGGCGAATATTCCGCTCTAGGTGTGTTTTATGTTGAAAATAAAACAATCACTGTTGCTTATGGAAATGAAGATTATTTTTTACATCAGGAAGAAAAAACTTTTCAGGGAAGTGTGCCGCAGAAAGCGGATGAGATTATGCTCCCCCAGAACTACCTTGATTTTTTAGGAAAATCCTATCAGACTGGCGATACAATTTCTATTGACCTGACTGGAACAGGACAGAAAGCAGAATATACAATTTCAGGTGTTTTGAATAATACGAAAGAAAGCAACGGATATTTTATTTATGTTAGTAAAGAGCTTGCCCAAGATTTGGCAAAAGATTCTTTTCAGGTTACAGCATATACGCGGTTGAACACAGACGCCATAAGTTCCACGGCTATTCTTGATTTGCCGGCAAAGCAATACAAAATACAGGCATTGTCGAGGAACAGGTAATGCTTACAGAATATTCTGCTGTTATGTCGGGTGTGATAACATCGGGTATTCCGATTCCAGTACCACTACTGGCGGCGTTGACGGCTATTTTGGCGGCAACGATTGTCTATGGTGTTTTTTACACAAAGATTGTAAAAAATGTTCAGATGTTTGGGCAACTGCGGACAGTTGGCATGACAAAAAGACAGATTAAACGGATGGCAAGTAAAGAGGGACGTTTATATGCCTTAGCTGGTATTCCTTTTGGGCTTGTCATTGGTGTACTGATTGGATTTATTGGCTGTCCTGATGGATTCCGGCTAAAAACAACAGTTATTTATGCTGTACTGATTGCTGCAGTAGCCTTTGTAACAGTGAATATTGCCATTTTTAAGCCTGTCCGAGTAGCAATGAATACTTCCCCGGTAGAGGGTGCTAAATACCTTGCGTATGCTGGAAAGGCAAAAAGCAGCTCAAAACTGCATCGGAAACTTACGCCGTTTAATCTGGCGAAAATAAATATACAAAGAAACAAACAAAAAGCAGTTCTGACGCTTTTAATGCTTGGAGTAAGCGGGGCTCTTTTACTGGTTACTTCTACGGTTGCTGGTTCTATTGATCCGGCAAAACAGGCAAGTTTCAAATATTATCCTGCCGGTAACATTATTATACAAATAAGAAATACAGTGGGCAGCTCTTTCGATAACGAAGCGGAGCCATACGGAAGCGCAAAATTGCAACTGGAAGAAAATCCACTTGAAGATCAGGCATTGATGCAGGAATTAGAAAAGGTAGATGGGATAGAAAAGATTACCACATTTGACAGCGTTTATATGACAGCTACTTTTTCGGGCGAAAGTGGTTCTATCACGAGCATTTCAGACTTCTTTCCAACCTTAAATCGGGAACAGACAGAAGAAAAGCAGGCGGTGTTATCCTCTGGAACAGCAGATTACAACGATATGGTTGAGAAAAATGGAATATTGGTTGCAGAAGATATAGCACAAGTTGGCGATACTTTGAAGATTGAGGGCAGAGCTTTTGATGGTAGAACCTTTGATGTGGAAGCCGTTGTTGTAGGCACATACAATAGGTCTGATTTAATGGAGGATAGCCCGGTTGTTCCCGGAAGCCCCTACTTCATTATGACTTATGACACAGCAAAGAAACTGACAGGGATAACGGAACAGACGGGGATTCTGGCGGTTAAAAATTCAGAGGGACGTTTTGATGAAGTTTTGACCGCAGTTCAGAAGATTGCGGATAAAAATGAAAAAATAGAAGTAAATACGATTGAACAAACGATTAAAAATATTCAGTATCGATACAGTGCATCTATAAATGCTCTATATATGACTTCTGCTATTCTGTTCGTCTTTGGAAGTATCAGCCTTATGAATATGCTTATGGTTGATTTTCAGAATAGAAAGCGTGAATTCGGTTTGCTTGAAGCTGTTGGAACAACACGGCAACAGTTGAAAGCAATGCTGGATAGGGAGATGGGAATTTACCTCGGAGGTTCGTTGGTAATAGCTCTTGTATTTGGAAGCATTTTAAGTGTAATTGTTTGTAGACGATTGGATGCGGTAAACCATTGCATTACGTTGGTATTGCCGTGGCTGTTTCTACTGGCGTTAGTCGTTGTTTTAGCAGTTATATATTTGATTTTCACTGCATACGCAAAATCCGAGTTGAAGAAAACAAGCATCTTGTCTGCCATAAGGGAGGAATGATCTTTTGTATAGACATCACTTAAAAGGTAGTTAATTTCAAAATAATATCACTCTGTTGATACAGCCAGTCCGTAAATTCTTTCGGGCTGGCTGTTCCTGTTTTTACAGCCTTTTTTCTCTGTAATGCTTCTTTCTTAAAGTCGGCAAAGGCAGCCTGTATTTTTTCCAGACGGTCAGCCGGAAAGCCTGCGGTATTTTTTACCCGGTTTATTTTGTTGCGCCAGTTCTGGCATTCATTTTTATAAAGCAGGTCATAGTTATTTTCTCTTGCCCTCTCGTCAAATTCCCGCTTGTTTTGAAGCGCCTGTGCTTTGCGGCACTTATCGCTGCACAGCTCATACCGCTGGCTCTTTGCCAGAAAATATTTCCCACAGACCTTGCACTGTCGGAAGCAAAGCCCCCAGTCATTCAGCCTGTTCAGATAATAGGTAATCAACGGGTAGAGGGACGCATAGGCAGACACACATTCTTCTGTGCGCCGGTTGTCCGGGAACCAGAGGTCAAGCCGGGTATCTTCTGACGGTGCGCCTTTGAAATAAAGGCTGCCAGCTTGAAAATGTTTCGGTTTTCCTGTCTCCCTGTCAAAGCTCATGGCTTCGTTATGGAATACCCCGGTCAGGCTGCTCATTTTATCCATGAAGCGGTCACAGGCAGCGTTACGGTCACGGGGTTCTCTGGCAAGCAGATAGCTGTTCCAAATACGGAACGCCACATACATTTTCAGAGGGTCATTGCTAAGATATTTTCCCCAGAGAAATTCGCTTGCCGCCTGCTCCAGCTCCGGCTGTTTCCATCGGTTGGAGTGGAGGGCTTGCCGCAGTGGAGAAAGCCCGTATAAGTTCCAATCTCTGTCCGTGTCACGCTCAAAGTTTATCAAAAAAGTTCCCAGTGGGCGTGTCATATCACAAAGCACCTCTGTGTTTTGGCTCCCGTTCAGACGGAAGCGAATCTGCTGTTCTTCCCCAATCAAAATCCGCTCTTTCATTTTCTTCCTGTCCAGCGTCAGGACAAACAAAATCCTCTCAAAACATGGCTCATGCCGTATAAACTGATTCTCCATCCCTATCCCTTGCCTTTTCTTATGGTAATTATATAATTCAGTTATATCCGTTACACTCATGGTATCGCAGAAGTATTGTTTTGTCAAGGATAGTCCGCTATGATGATTGCAGTTGGTAATTTCGTACCATACAGTACCTTGACAAGTGAATGACCGTCCAAAAGGGATATGACCGGCAGGAGAAGTGACGCATCCAGCGCACCAATGCAGGGAAACACCGCAGGAATGGGGCAGGAAAACGGCTTTTGGGGAGAACGGCAGCAGGAAGCATTTTAACCTATTTGATTTATGGGAGGAACAGAATGAGCAATAAAAAGAGATTGAACAGCTACGAGGATTTACCGCTGGTTCTGGATGTGGCGGACATCCAGCAGATTATGGGAATTTCAAGAGCGAGCGCCTATGAGCTGGTACACACCCCCGGCTTTCCGGCGTTCCGCAGTGGCAGGCTTATCAAGGTCAGCAAAACTGCTTTCTTTGAATGGATGGCAAAAGGCTCCGAAACCGTACCGAGAAGCGACAAAAAAGCGTGAGGTATTATCCCCTGACTGCAATACTGCCGCACTTTCCAAAGGGGCATACAGAGGGAAAAAACCTTAAAAATGATACCGAAACGCTACACTAAAACAGCCTATCTGCGTACATCAGATAGAAACGGAGAAAGGAGCCGGTTATGGCAAGAATGAGCAACAAGCGACGGCTGGAATGGTCTTTCTTCTTAAATGACCGCAGCCGTATCACTTACAACGAACTGTGCCGGAAATGCCAGCACGAATGCAAACAGAGCTTCCGGGCGGTTGTGGTTGACTGCCCGAAGTATCTTTCCAAGCGTTCCAAGAAAAAGGACAAAACTGCCGGAAACGGCAAAATCCCTTAGGAACTAAGGGCGCACTTCTATACATAGTCTAAAGACCATGTATCGTGCGTCCTGTGGAGCTTACCTCTGTCGCTGATAAAATCAGCAATCCGAGGTCTGCGTTCGCTTCGCTCCGACAAGGTGGCTACACCCCCTTGCGCCGCTAAGGCGGCTATCCCCTGTGTACCCTCCGAAAAGAGAAATCCGCTCTGCGGTTTTCCCTTTTCATCGGTTTTTATAGAAGCACTGACACACGGACTGTCTGCGGATGGTCTTTCTTTATCTTATAAGTAAAGGATGTGAGAACATGGAAAAATCTTTGGAACAGTTGAAACAGGAATATGAAAAAACCACTGTCCTGCTGGAACGGGAAAAACGGAAAATGCAGCGTTTGAAAAACCGGCAGACGTATCTGGAAAGTGGTTCCCGAAAACAGAGGACGCACCGGTTGATTACCCGTGGGGCAGCCGTTGAGAGCATTGCGCCACAGACAAAGGAGCTGACCGAAACGGAATTTTATTCCCTCATGGAAAGCATTTTGAATCTGCCGCAGGCGGAGCATTTCATCCGGTCTGCCGCAGAGAACCACGCCTGTATTTCCGGGCAGGAGAAAGGCGGTGACTAAGGATAACACTTTATCATTTTTCAATCGCACAGATAAAGCGCAGCGCCGGTCAGAGCGCCATTGCCAGCGCAGCCTACCGAGCCGGGGAGCGTCTTTACAGTAGCTACTATGGAGAAGTCAGCGATTACACCAAAAAGGGCGGCGTGATCGCTTCGGAAATCATGCTGCCACCCCATGCGCCGGAAATATATCTTGACCGGGCGACCCTCTGGAATGCTGTGGAGAACTGCGAGAAACATCCAAAAGCACAGCTTGCCTATTCCTTTGATATTGCCATGCAGAATGAATTGACGCTGGAAGAAAACATGGAGCTGGCGAGGAAGTTCGTGCAGGAGCAGTTTGTGGCAAAAGGCATGATTGCCGATCTTGCTTTTCACAGTCCGGAGAAAGAGGACGGCGGTATCCCAAACCCGCATTTCCATGTGATGACAACAATGCGCCCTTTGAACCCGGATGGCACATGGGGACAAAAACAGCGGCGGGAATATCTTCTTGATGAAGATGGAAACCGAATCCGGGATAAAAATGGCGATTATATGTTTAATGCTGTCCACACAACAGACTGGCACGAGCCGGAAACACTGGAACACTGGCGGGAGCAGTGGGCGGCTGCCGTTAATACAAAATTTGAGGAAAAAGGACTGGATGTGCGTATCGACCACCGTTCCTATGTGCGGCAGGGGCTTGACCTGATACCTACTGTCCACGAGGGAGCTAATGTCCGGCAGATGGAAGCAAAGGGCATCCGCACCGAGAAAGGGGAACTGAACCGCTGGATTAAAGCCACCAACCGGCTCATGCAGGATGTGAGGAAGAAGATCAAAGCCCTGTTTGTCTGGATGGCAGAGGTAAAAGAAGAACTTTCCAAACCACAGACACCGAACCTTGCCGACCTGCTGATCGCTTATTACAACCAGCGCAACGCAGGGGCATGGAGCAATAAAGCCAGAACCGGAAACTTAAAGCAGTTTGCCGAAGCCGTCAATTATCTGACGGAAAACAAGCTGCTCACATTAGAGGATTTGCAGGAGCGTCTTTCCTCTGTCAGTGAAGAATTTGAAGCATTAAGCGGCTCCATGAAAAAGAAATCTGCCAGGATAAAGGAATTGCAGGAATTGATACGGGAGGGCGAGAATTACCAGCGGCTAAAACCTGTCCATACGGAATTGAACAATATCAAGTTTAAGAAACAGAGGGAGAAATTTGAAACATCCCACGATGCGGAGTTACGGCTGTTTTATGCCGCCCGCCGTATTCTGAAAGAAAAACTGGACGGAAAACCCATTGCCCTGAAAGCATGGAAACAGGAATACGCACAGTTAAAAACAGAGTATGCCGAACTGTCTCCGCAGCACAAGCCACTCCGGGAGGAAGTCATACGGCTGCGGCAGGTGCAGAACGCCGTAGATACCGCACTGCGCCGGAGGGAGCAGCCACAGGAAGTACAGAGAAAGAAACATGAGATGGAGCTATGATATAACCGGCAGCTTTACCGCTACCGGTCTTTTTACGGAGGGAGCATTTGAATGTATTTGAAGCGGTGAAACAGTCTGTTACCACACGGCAGGCTGCTTCATTCTATGGAATCCGGGTGGGGAGAAACGGCATGGTCTGCTGTCCATTCCACAATGACCGCACGCCCAGCATGAAAGTGGACAGCCGCTTTTACTGCTTCGGCTGCAGGGCTTCCGGGGATGTGATCGACTTTGCCGCTTTGCTGCATGGATTGGGGAAACGGGAAGCTGCGGTCAGGCTTGCGGAGGACTTCGGCGTTTCCTATGAGAAATCCGGCAATGCGCCGCCAGATAGGAAGCGTCACAACAGGTCACAGCCCCGGCAAAAATCAGCGGAGCAGAGATTTCAGGAAACGGAACGGTATTGTTTCCGGGTGCTATGCGATTATCAGCGCCTGCTGGAGCATTGGAAAACAGCATACGCCCCACAGCCGCAGGATGCCATCTGGCATCCTCTTTTTGTGGAAGCGTTGCAGAGGATAAGCTACACAGAATACCTTTTGGATATTTTGTTATACGGAGAAATAGAAGAAAAAGCGGCATTGATCGCCGCACAGGGAAAGGAGGTGCTGCGGCTTGAACAGCGAATTTCAGAGCTTGCCGCCGGAAACGCAGGAAGCGGTCAAAAGGACGATGGACACAATGGAACCGGCGCAGACACCGGAAGAAATCCGGGAGACGTTAGAGGGGACGCAGAAAGGCGGCGTGAAGAACAGCATCCGAAACTGCCTGACGGTGTTCCAGCGTGACCCGCTGTTTCGTGGGGCGCTGCGTCTGAACCTTTTGACGGAGCAGATTGACATTGTGAAGCCGCTGGGCTGGGAGCGCACCAGTACCACGCTGACCGACATGGACATGAACTACCTGCTTTTGTATCTGGAAGAAAATTACGGGCTTATCAGCGAGAAAAAGGTGCAGAGCGCCATCAAGATTGTTGCCAACGAAAACCGCTACCATCCGGTCAGGGATTACCTGAACAACCTGCAATGGGACGGCACAGAGCGCATTCGTTATGCCCTGCATCACTTTCTGGGAGCCGATACGGACGAATACACTTATGAAGCCTTGAAACTGTTCCTGATGGGAGCCATCCGGCGGGTATTCAGACCGGGGAGCAAGTTTGAGGTCATGCTCTGTCTGGTTGGTGGTCAGGGAGCCGGGAAATCTACCTTTTTCCGGCTGCTGGCAGGCAGGGACGAATGGTTTTCAGACGATTTGAAGAAGCTGGACGATGAAAATGTGTACCGCAAGCTTCAAGGGCATTGGATTATCGAGATGTCGGAGATGATCGCCACAGCCAACGCCAAGAGTATTGAGGAAATCAAGTCATTCTTAAGCCGCCAGAAAGAAACCTACAAAGTGCCGTATGAGACAGCTTGATAGAAGTATTTTTTCTTTGTCCGGCGGTGAAAAGCAAAAAATCGCCTGCGGATCGGCAGCGGCAATTGACCCGGATATTTATGTGCTTGATGAGCCATCATCCAACCTTGACGCATACGCTATCGCTGATTTCCGACAGCTACTCTTTACTTTGAAATCGCAGGGAAAGACCATCATCATCTCTGAACATCGGCTGTATTATCTGTCCGGCCTCTTTGACCGTGTCTTGTACCTAAAAGATGGAGAAATCGAAGGTGATTATACAGCAGAGGAATTTTGCGGCCTGTCGGCAAGACTGCGCGATGATATGGGATTGCGCCCTCTTGATCTTGCGGGGCTTTCAGAAGTTGAAGGCACGCCGCAGAGAATGAATGAGGCGGTTTGGACGATAAAGAATGTGTCCTTTGCCTATAAGCATGAGCCGGAAACCTTGCATATAACGGAAACCTCTTTCCCATCCGGCAGCGCCACGGCCATCATCGGACATAATGGTGCGGGAAAATCCACCTTTGCCCGGTGCCTCTGCGGGTTGGAAAAGCACTTCAAAGGAACGGTGCAGGATCAGAGCAAGAACTATTCCAGAAAAGAACGATTGAAACTCTGTTATATGGTCATGCAGGATGTAAACCACCAGCTCTTTACCGAAAGTGTTCTGGATGAAATTCTGCTCAGTATGAGAACCGAGAATAAGCAGAGGGCAAGAGAAATCTTAAAGGAGATGGACTTGCTTTCCTTTGAGGACTGCCACCCGATGGGACTGTCCGGTGGTCAAAAGCAGCGTGTGGCGGTTGCCTCTGCGATTGCTTCGGAGCGCCCTTTGATTTTATTCGATGAACCGACCAGCGGTCTTGACCTGTTTCACATGAGGCAGGTTGCCAATGTTGTTAATCAGGTGGCGAATACTGGAAGAACTGCGCTTGTGGTAACGCATGACCCGGAATTTATTCTACGCTGCTGCAATTATGTCCTTCACTTAGAAAACGGGCAAATTCAGGAAAGTTATTCCATAGAGGACAGCGATGGCCGAAAACGCCTGCTAAAGTTTTTTCTGAGTGATATGAAGAAGGAGGTGTCCACAGAATGAAGGAGGAAAAGAAAGAGTCGCCCATAAGCGTCTTATGGGGATGGGGCAAAGCTTATCATGGAAAATTCATCGGCAGTATTATCCTTGCGGTATTAGGCGTGGCCTGCCAGATGGTGCCCTATTTCTGCGTAGCGCATATTGTCACAATGATGTTGTCTGGGGAACAGAATTATTCCTGCTATGTGACCGCTGGTATTATTGCACTGTGCGGATACTTTGGGAAGGTGCTGTTTTCCTGTCTTTCTACAACGATTTCCCACACAGCGACCTATTACACGCTGCGCGATCTGCGGGAAAATATCACCGCAAAGCTGGCCCGCGTCCCGATGGGGACGATTTTAGATACTCTGTCCGGCCAGTATAAAACAACGATTGTTGACCGGGTAGAAGGTATGGAGCCAACCTTCGCACACCTGATCCCGGAAATGACGGCAAATGTGCTGGTACCGCTTGTTATCGCCGTGTACCTGTTCCTTTTGGACTGGCGCATGGCGCTTCTGTCACTTGTTACGCTGGTGGTGGGCCTTGCTGTCATGTCTGCCGGCATGAAGAATTATCCCGTCAAATGGGAAGGCGCGGTTAAGGCAGGCAAGCAAATGGCAAATGTCATTGTAGAGTACATTGGTGGGATTGAGGTAGTCAAAGCGTTTAGTCAATCCGCCGGTTCCTACAAAAAATATTCTGACGCAGTAAACTATAACGCCAACTACTATGTGGACTGGATGAGAGAAAACCAGAAAACCATGAGCGCCTACAACGCCATTTTGCCATCGGTGTTGATTTGTGTGCTGCCCTGCGGCTTCGCGTTCTGGATCTCCGGCAGCCTGGAACTTTCCACTTTCCTGTCTATCGTAATTTTCTCGCTGGGACTGATTGGGCCGATTGTTGCAGCCTTTACCTTTACGGACGATTTGGCCGTATTAGGGACAAATGTGGAAGAAATCAGCCAGCTTTTGAACGCTGAAGAACTGAACCATAAGGATACGCCGGTCAAGCTGGAAGATACCGGCATTTCTCTTAGGTCTGTGTCTTTTTCCTATGACGGGACAACAGAGGTTTTGCATGGTGTGAGCCTGACCATCCGGCCCGGCACCATGACCGCCCTTGTGGGGCCGTCTGGCTCCGGCAAATCGACGGTGGCAAAGCTGATTGCCGGATATTGGGATGTTACATCCGGCAGCATTACCCTCGGCGGTCATGAGCTGAAGGATATACCGCTGTCTGAAATTGCAGATCAGATTTCCTATGTATCTCAGGACAACTACCTGTTTAACCGCAGTATCCGGGAAAATATCCGCATGGGAAGACCCAGCGCCACAGACGCGGAGGTGGAACAGGCCGCCGAACAAAGTGGTTGCGACGCCTTTATCCGCGGGCTGGACAATGGCTATGATACGGTTGTCGGCAGCACCGGTTCCCACCTTTCCGGTGGGGAGCGCCAGCGTATTGCCATCGCCCGTGCCATGCTGAAAAATGCGCCGGTTGTCATTTTGGACGAGGCAACTAGCAGCGTTGACCCGGAGAATGAGGACGAATTGCAGCGAGCTATCGAGGCACTGACTCATGATAAGACCAGCACTCATGAAATCGCCAGGTATCTGAAGATTACCGAAAAGGCAGTTTACAGGTGCATGGACAGGCTGAAAGAAAAAGTGAAGAAGATCTTCGAGTAATTCATGATAATCACAAAGCAGGGTGTGAGAACAAACTCCGCCCTGCTTATTATTTATTTAGAAAAAATAAAGCTGTTATCAAAACCAGTATTTAAAAATTTTATCAGTAATAAAGTGCAGAATGATGTTTGGATTGCAGTTTTTATGCAACTATTTCTTGTTGCTATTGACAAAACCTTTTTCAGAGATTAAAATTATAACAGTGTTATATAGCACTGTTATATAGGAGGTGTGCAAAATAAACGGAAATGGAATGACTTTAGAAAATATCCACCGGGCAGCGAAAGCGGAATTTTTAGAAAAAGGATATAAAGACGCTTCCCTGCGGAATATTGTGAAATCCGTGGGAATGACTACCGGAGCCTTTTACGGATATTACAAAAGTAAAGAAGAACTTTTTGAAGCCATCGTTGGTGAGCATTATGAATATATTCGCAACCGTTTTATAAAGGCACAGCAGGAGTTTGCTGAACTTCCAGCTGCCAGACAGCCGGAAGTCATGAGTGATATTTCGGGATCTGCATGTACGATATTCTTCATTATGCGTATGAGCATTTAGAGGAATGTAAACTGATCCTTGTCTGTTCGGAAGGAACAAAATTTGCCGGGCTAATTGATGAAATGGTGGAGATTGAAGTGGAAGGGACTCATGCCTATCAGGAGGTTTTAAGGAAGCTTGGAAGGCCCTCTCCCCATATCGATCCTTCGCTGGAGCATATTCTGATCACCGGCATGTTTCATACTTTTTTTGAATTGATCATTCATGAAATGCCGCTAAAAGATGCCGAAACTACGTTAGAGAAATGCGCGCCTTTTATACAGCAGGATGGATGAAAATTATGGGGCAGTAATGCCTTATAATTTTTGTTCGATAGTTAGCAACAACTAACCTAAATTTGGATATTGTAAGAACATGGACGTGTTCTCTTTATCATAGACACAAAGAAAAGGAGGAATTTTTTTGAAAAAAAAATCTAATTTATCACGCCTGCTGGGAATTGCAGGCAGCCATAAGTACCTGACCTATGCTTCCTGGGTGCTTTCTGCCATCAGTGCCCTGATTGCTCTGGTACCATTCTATTACATCTGGAAAATGATCAAGGAAGTATTGGAGGTGGCACCGAATTTTGCCCAGGCACAGGACCTGACCAGTAATGGCTGGATGGCAGTATTGTTTGCGGTTATAGCGGTGCTTGTCTACATAGCCGGGCTGATGTGTTCCCATTTGGGAGCATTTCGTATCGCCACAAACCTGCGTATCCAGACCATGGAGCATATTGTTAAGCTTCCTCTTGGATTTGCCGAGAGTTTTGGCAGCGGAAAACTGCGCAAAATCGTCAACGAATCCAGTGCAGCCACCGAAACCTATCTCGCTCATCAGCTTCCCGACAGAGCCAATGCCATTGCAACCCCCTGCGGTCTTTTGGTGCTGTTGTTCGTGTTTGACTGGAGACTGGGACTATTGAGCCTTGTTCCGGTTGTGCTGGGGTTTCTGATCATGATGGCAATGACCGGAAAGCAGATGCAGGAAAAGATGAAAGAATACCAGAATGCGCTGGATGATATGTCCAATGAAGCGGTAGAGTATGTCCGCGGGATTCCGGTGGTAAAAACCTTTGGCCAGACGATCTTTTCCTTTAAGAAGTTTAAAGACTCCATTGACCGGTATAAAGTATGGGTGATTGCTTATACCAAGCAGCTTCGGACACCGATGATGTTCTATACAGCTGCAATTAACGGAGTTTTTGCCACACTGATCGCCGGAGGACTGTTGCTGACACAAGAGGGTGTGACTTCCAGTTTCTTACTGGATCTCATTTTCTATATTATCATTACACCGGTTATTTCTGTTACACTGACACGCATCATGTTCCAAAGTGAAAATGCCATGATCGTAGATGACGCTTTACAGAGAATTGACAGCGTTTTGCATTTGAAGCCTCTGGAGGAAACCAGACATCCTATGCATCCGCAAAATGCTTCCGTGGAACTGAAATCGATTCATTTCAGCTATGATGGAGAAAAAGAAGTATTAAAAGATATTTCACTCACCATTCCTGCAGGACAGACGGTAGCTTTTGTAGGCCCATCCGGCGGTGGAAAAACAACCCTTGCCAACCTGATTTCCCGATTCTTTGATCCACAGAGCGGAATGGTAAAAATCGGTGGTGTAAATGTGAAAGACATCCCGAAAGAGGAACTCATGAACACAGTGTCTTTCGTATTTCAGAATAGCCGTCTGATCAAGGCTTCCATTCTGGAAAATGTGCGTATGGGGAAACCGGAAGCTACCCGTGAGGAAGTTCTGGCTGCCCTTCATCACGCCCAATGCGATGATATTCTGGAAAAACTCCCACAGGGTGTGGATACGGTCATCGGTACAAAAGGTGTCTATCTTTCCGGCGGCGAGCAGCAGCGAATTGCCCTTGCCCGTGTAATGCTGAAAAATGCACCGATCATCATTCTGGATGAAGCCACTGCCTTTGCTGACCCGGATAACGAAAGCCGCGTACAGGCTGCTTTTTCAAGACTTTCCGAGGGAAAGACGGTGATTATGATTGCCCACAGGCTTTCTACCGTAACAAATGTGGATCAGATCTTTGTCATTTGCGACGGACAGGTTGCCGAGCGCGGGAACAGCCGTGAATTGCTTGCAAAAGACGGCATTTTCAGCCGTATGTGGAAAAATTACCAGACTTCCGTGCAATGGAAGGTAACAAAGGAGGTGCAGTGATATGATCAAAAAACTGCAGAAAAAATATGCCCTGTCTGAACAGGGAGCAAAAGACCTGATCAAAGGCTGCCTGGCCTGTGTCCTTCAGAATCTGTCTTTTATGTTCCCGGTGGGACTTTTATATTACCTGGTCAGCGATCTGATGAATGGGGGTGTTCCCGGTGGGAAAATTCCATTTTATGTGGCAGGCTGCGTGGTGTGTATCGGCCTGATACTGCTGACCACTTTCTTTCAATACAATGCCACCTATTTTGCCACTTACAAAGAAAGCGGCATCCGCCGTATTACTCTGGCAGAGCATCTGCGCAAAATCCCCCTTTCTTTTTTCGGGAAAAAGGATTTAGCCGATCTTACCAGTACCATTATGGCGGACTGCACCTTCCTGGAGCAGAGTTTTTCACATTTTATCCCTGAGCTTGCAGGTTCAATCATTTCTACGATCCTGATTTCCATCGGTCTGCTCTTTACGGACTGGAGAATGGCGCTGGCTGCCTTATGGGTTCTGCCGGTTGCCTTTGCGATTGTGGGATTTTCCACAAAGATTCAGGAAAATCTGAATCAGAAAGCCATGGATGTAAAGATGGCCTGCGCAGACGGGATACAGGAGTGTATTGAAACAGTTCGTGACCTGAAAGCAAATAATGCGGAGCAGGCATATTTAAAAGGTCTGGAAAAGAAGATCCGTGCCGTAGAGCATCGTTCCATCCTCAATGAATTCGGCCTTGCTGTTTTTGTGGTTTCCGCATCGCTGGTGCTGAAGCTTGGTATTGCAACGGTTGCGCTGGTGGGAGCTGTTCTGCTCATGCAAGGGAGCCTCTCCGTGCTTACATTCTTTATGTTCCTTCTGGTAGTATCCCGTTTATATGACCCTCTGCAGGGCGCACTCCAGAATCTTGCGGCAGTCATCAGTACACGAACCAACATTGCCCGTATGAATGAAATTCTCGATCATCCCATCCAGCAGGGCAGTGATAGGCTTTCCAATCAGGGGTATGATATTGTCTTTGACCATGTCGGGTTTGCCTATAATACCGGAGAAACTGTATTGAAAGATGTCTCCTTTACGGCAAAGCAGGGAGAGGTTACGGCTCTGGTGGGCCCGTCCGGCGGCGGAAAAACAACCGTATCCCGGCTGGCAGCAAGGTTCTGGGATATTAACAGAGGAAAGATTACCGTGGGAGGCATGGATGTATCCCGAATAGACCCGGAAACACTGCTTTCTCTGTATTCCATCGTATTCCAGGATGTCACGCTGTTTGACAATACGATTCTGGAAAATATCCGAATCGGAAACAAAGACGCCACAGATGAACAGGTCATTGCGGCTGCGAAACTTGCCAATGTAGATGAATTTGCAGAAAAATTACCAGATGGATGGCATACCAATATCGGAGAAAATGGCTGTGAACTTTCCGGCGGAGAGCGCCAGCGCATCTCTATTGCCCGTGCATTTCTGAAAAATGCGCCGATCATTCTTTTGGATGAAGCTACTGCTTCCCTGGATGTGGAGAATGAAACTCTGATACAGATAGCCCTTTCCCGTCTGATCGCAGATAAAACCGTTCTGGTTATCGCCCACAGGATGCGTACCGTAGCCGGAGCAGATAGGATCGTTGTCCTTTCTGATGGTACAGTGGCAGAAGAAGGATCACCAAAGGATCTGGAAGAAAAGAATGGTGTATATGCCCATATGGTAAAACTGCAGACAGAAAGCCAGAACTGGAAACTTGCGTGAAGAAGGAAAAGGAGGTAGTGCAATGAAAAGGAACCAATGGAAGCAGGAGAATATCCGCCTTGGCACCCACGGGGAAGACTATGGAAGCTGGATGTCCAATCCTGTCTTTTACATCATTGGCGGAATCGAAGTTTTGGCCGCTGTGCTGGCTGTCCTCTCTTTTTATGTATTACATGTCGCTGTTCTTGGTGTTCTGTTTACTGTTATCACAATCGCACTTTTGGTTTTACTGATCTGGATCACATGGATCAGGCGGCAGTATGCCTTTGGTGGTGGCGAAATCATGGAACAGGTTCATCGAGTCGTTCTCTCTCATCTGGACTATGACGGTGAGGGGAAGATTCTGGAAGTAGGCTGCGGTTCGGGAGCACTGACAATCCGTGCGGCTCTGACATGGCCGAAAGCACAAGTGATCGGTGTTGATTACTGGGGTGCTGTGTACAATTACAGCAAGGCACTCTGCGAGAAAAATGCTGCCAGTGAGGGCGTGGCTTCCCGCTGTGTATTTCAGCACGGTGATGCGAAGCAGCTGGATTTTCCTGATGAGAGCTTTGATGTAGTTATCAGCAACTATGTCTATCACAATGTTATGGGTGCTGATATGCAGAAACTGCTGCTGGAAAGCCTGCGGGTATTGAAAAAAGGCGGCGTCTTTGCACTCAACGATGATATGAAACCAAAGATGTACGGTGACATGGAAGGTTTTGCGCAGAAACTGCGGGATATGGGGTATGAGGAAGTACAACTCGTTGACACTGCACAGGAAGCTTTTGGCTCCCACCGTTGGGCTGCCATGATGATGCTGGGGTCTTCCCGGCTGCTTGTCGGCAGAAAGTAATGTATCAAAACAGGAGGTTTGGCTATGTCCAAGTTAGGAGTCGTGGAGGATACCCTGTTTGTCCCTATGCTGGGAAGAATTTATGCTGCTGAGCATTGCCCACAAATTTTATATGATAAAAAAGCATTGGAATTGAAAAAGAAGCTGCCTTCAGACTTGATTAAACAGAATATGCAGAACCAGTATACCCTTTTGGCCTCTGCTTCCCGGTCTGCTAATATGGATCAGATTATTCGGACTTTTCTGGAACGCAGACCGGACGGTGTGATTGTCCAGTTGGGCTGTGGTCTGGAGACAACCTATCACCGATGTGATAACGGAAAGACACACTGGTATGCCGTGGATCTGCCTCATGTAATCGAATACCGGCGGGGACTTCTTCCCGAACCAGAGAGGGAATTATATATTTCCGGGGATGCCTTTGCAAAGGATTGGATCAAAAAAGTTCGCAATGATGTATTTGATGCTCCTATTCTCGTTACTGCAGGCGGGTTATTTCATTATTTTGAGGCACATAAGGTCATTGCCCTTCTGCGTATGATTGGGCAATTTGGAAATATGGAAGTTGTTTTTGATACGGTGAACAAAAGAGGAATGACCATGATGAAGAAAAAATATATGAAACAGGTCGGCCATGCCGATGCACAAATGTTCTTTTATGTGGATTCAGCGGAAGAACTGGCAGCAAAGATCGGGGGTAATGTGAAGGTGATTGCGGAGGAACCATACTATCGTTACATCCCTAAAAATGGCTTAAAGCTATCCACAAAGGTCAGTATGACAGTTTCTGATCAATTCAAGATGGTAAAGATGATACATCTAAAACTATAGTGGATTGGTCACTTCCCTGACTGGTATGAATCAAGATAACTGTGGTGTGTCCGAATTTTTTGCCCATTGCTTTGCAATGAGTTTGCTATACAAATCGGAATTGTGCGCCCAGACAAGGGCGAATAGTCTAACAGGTGGAAAGCCTGTCTGGTAAGGTCTAACCAACCACCAGTAGCGAGTCTTGGGTGGCTGTCAGTAATGGCAGTTGCTAAGCGTAGACAGCGAGGAAATAGAGAGTGTGATTGAGCCTCGAAATTTTGACATCCAGAAGGCTGACGCTTTAATTCCAGCGGAAAGCAACATAAACCGAATCGTTATGGTAAGAAGTGGTTTACTTCTGCGGGGTCAAAGAGCACTTTATGTTTCACATAGTGACTATTCAGTCAACTGGGGAGAGCCTATTGTTTCTTGCTACTGCAAGTATGACAAACAACTGCAAAACAGAAGAATGTCAAAAGAACAATAGGCAGTCGGATAGCTTCATAGTACCGTAGAAATTGGGTAATGCCAACGGAGGAAAGGGAGCTACATAATAATGGTCTTTCTGAGGACACATCAACCGTACTCAGGGACGGAGGTATTGATGGAAACAAAATTAGAAAGAATAGCAGAAATATCGGCGCATTCGCCAAGACCAGAGTTCACATCGTTGTATCATTTAATCAATAAAGAAATGCTTTTGCAATGCCACAAAGAATTAGATGGTAGCAAAGCGGTTGGTATTGATGAAATTACTAAGAAAGAGTACGAGAGAAATCTGGAACAAAACATAGATGACCTGGTGGAAAGATTGAAAAGAAAATCCTACAAGCCACAGCCATCAATAAGGGTATATATTCCCAAAAGCAATGGAAAACTTCGACCATTAGGAATTGCGTGCTATGAGGACAAAATGGTTCAGTTAGCACTAAAGAAGATATTGGAAGCTATTTATGAACCGAGATTTCTGAACTGCATGTATGGGTTCAGACCTAACCGAGGATGTCATGATGCAATAAAAGAATTATACAAGAGATTAAACAACACTAAAATCTGTTATATCGTGGATGCTGATATAAAAGGCTTCTTTGACCACATGAAACATGAATGGATTATCAAGTTCCTCTATCTCTATATCAAAGACCCTAACATTATAGGTCTCGTCAAGAAGTACCTTAAGGTAGGAGTGATAGATGGAGGAGAACTGATGATGAATGAAGAAGGGTCGGCGCAGGGAAATATAATAAGTCCAATCCTTGCAAATATATACATGCACAATGTATTAACACTTTGGTATAAGTTTATTATTACCAAGGAATGCAAGGGAGACAATTTCTTGATTGTTTATGCGGATGACTTCGTTGCGGGATTCCAGTATAAATGGGAAGCTGAAAACTACTATAAGCTGTTAAAAGAACGAATGGAAAAGTTTGGTTTGCAGTTAGAGGAAAGTAAAAGCAGACTATTGCAAAGTGGTGCTTATATTGCGAGGGCGAAACAAAAGAGCGGTGAGTCTACCAGATTAGAGACATTTGATTTCTTAGGATTCACATTCTACTGTGGACGTTCACGCAAAGGCATGCCGTACATAATGCCAAAGACAAGTTCTAAGAAATTCAGACAGAAAATCCGAGACATTAAAGTATGGATATATGCGAATAGAGACCAATCGTTGAAGAAACTAATGGGAATGCTTAATCTGAAGTTAGTCGGTCACTATAGGTACTATGGCATAAGTTTTAATGGCAGAATGATTTCAAACTACAAACAACAAGTGAGAGAACTTCTGTTTAAGGTGCTGAATAGACGAAGTGACAGAAAGAGTTATACAAGAGAAGGATTCATTGAAATGCTGAAATATTATCCATTGGTAATGCCAAAGATTTATGTCAGCTTGTTTTGAAACTGTAAATATTATTATGAAGAGCCGTATGCGGGAAAGCCGCACGTACGGTTCTGTGAGGGGCTTACATTGCGAGGTGTAAGTCTACTCGACTACAGGAAGTGTGACAAGAAAGCCAAAACGGTATACTGGGAAAAAAAGATTAAGAAAAGAATAAAGAGCTGGTTTTAATTGTAAAATTTATGGGGAACTAACATCAGCTTATTGACATTAATTTAAAAATAAGTATAATAATAGTTGAGTAATTGTTCAACTATTATTATTTGGAGGTGAATATATGTCAAAAACGTCTTATATTTGTAATTGCGATGTAATTCATGAGGATATTGTGAATGATGTGAAATTCAAGATGCAGCCAAAAGATGATTATATCCAGTTGGCTTCTTTGTTTAAGCTATTTGGAGATGGAACTAGAGTACAAATCTTACACGCTCTAGAACAGAGTGAGATGTGTGTATGTGATCTTGCAGTGCTACTGGGGGTAACAAAATCTGCAATTTCGCATCAGTTAAAGGCATTACGCCTAGCGAATCTGGTAAAATTCCGTAAAGAAGCACAGATAGTTTACTACTCGCTGGCAGATGATCATGTGAAAGAGATTATTGACAAGGGATTTGAGCATCTTTGGCAGAAATAATATTTTTTAATATTATAGTTGAGTAATTGAACAATTAAACAAATTATAAGGAGATTATCATGAAACGCATATTTCTATTAAAAGGGTTGGACTGTCCAAATTGTTCCGCAAAAATTGAAAAAGAAATCGGAGAGTTGGATGGAGTGCAATCCTCAGTGGTAAATCTGATGAAGCAGACGCTTACAATCAATGTTACTCAGACAGCCGCAGATACGATAGCCAGTCAGATTGAAACGATTGTTCATAGTCATGAGCCCGATGTGGAAGTTCAGGAAGAAACCGTTATGAATGTTACAAAGAGTTATTCGTTAAAAGGATTGGATTGTCCGAATTGTTCTGCAAAAATTGAAAAAGAAGTCGGAGAATTGGATGGAGTACAATCCTCAGTTGTAAATTTGATGAAGCAGACGCTGACAATCAATGTTGCTCCAGCTGCCGCAAATACAATAGCCAGTCAGATTGAAACGATTGTCCACAGCCATGAGCCGAGTGTGGAGGTTCAGGAAGAAACAATTATCCCCGTTACAAAGAGTTATTTGTTAAAGGGCTTGGACTGTCCGAACTGCTCCGCAAAAATTGAAAAAGAAGTCGGAGAATTGGATGGAGTACAATCCTCAGTTGTAAATTTGATGAAGCAGACGCTGACAATCAATGTTGCTCCAGTTGCCGCAAATACAATAGCCAGTCAGATTGAAACGATTGTCCACAGCCATGAGCCAGATGTAGAAGTTTCCGAAATTGCACAGGAATACTATATACCTGCAAAAAAACAGGATACCAATACATCCTATAACAATGAGGACAAGAAGTTGACGATTCGTTTAGCGATTGGCGCAGCAATCTATGGTATTGGTATGGCATTGACAGTTTTTGCGAAAGTGCCACTGCCTGTCGAGTTAGTTTTTCTCATTGTCTCCTATATTATTCTTGGCGGGGATGTTGTATGGCAAGCTGTGAGGAATATTTCAAAGGGACGTGTGTTTGATGAACATTTCCTGATGAGCGTTTCTACGATTGGTGCTTTTGTCATTGGTGAATATCCGGAAGCAGTTGCTGTTATGCTGTTCTATCAAGTTGGTGAATTTTTCCAGTCATTGGCTGTTGAGCGTTCCAAAAAATCTATATCAGATTTAATGGATATACGTCCGGATTGTGCTACAGTCAGAAGGAACGGAGAATTGATTACCATATCTCCTGAAAGTGTTGCCATTGGTGAGATTATTATTGTAAAGCCTGGTGAAAAAATCCCATTAGACGGTATGGTATTGGATGGAGATTCTATGCTGGATACGAGGGCTTTAACTGGAGAATCGGTTCCGAGAAGCGTTCATAAAGGAGACGAAGCACTTTCCGGTTGTATGAATCAGACGGGTGTTTTAACGATTAAGACAACGAAAGCATTTGGTGAATCTACTGCTTCAAAGATTATTGATCTTGTGGAGAATGCGTCCAGTAGAAAAGCACCAACAGAAAATTTCATTACTACATTTGCACGTTATTACACTCCTGTTGTTGTAATCTTAGCAGCTATTCTGGCAATTCTGCCACCGATCCTTCTTGGTGGAGGTTGGACAGAGTGGATTCGCAGAGGATTTGTTTTCCTTGTGGTATCTTGCCCATGTGCATTGGTCATTTCAATCCCGCTGACTTTCTTCGGAGGTATTGGTGCGGCATCTAAACGAGGTGTTCTTGTAAAAGGAAGTAATTATTTAGAGGCGCTTAATAATGTCAGCATTATTGTGTTCGATAAAACTGGAACACTTACAAAGGGTGTTTTCAATGTGACTGATATTCTGCCTGCAAATGGATTTTCAAAAGAACAGGTTCTGGAGTATGCGGTCCAGGCAGAGAGCTTTTCTAACCATCCTATTGCAAAATCCATTCTCTCTGCTTATGGAAAAGAAATTGACCAATCAGTTATCTCTGATTACAAGGAAATTTCCGGATATGGAATCAGTGCCATGGCAGGAAAGAAGAAAGTTTATGCTGGCAATACGAAACTTATGGATTCAGAGCATGTGGAGTACACAGCCTGTGAAAAAGTTGGTACAAAGGTTTATGTAGCAGTAGATGGTCAATATGCCGGATGCATTTTGATAACAGATGAAGTAAAGCCGGACAGCAAAAAAGCAATTTCTGATTTGAAACATATCGGTGTGGAAAAAACAGTCATGCTTACTGGTGATGATGAAAAAATCGGAAAGGCTGTTGCGGAAGAATTGCAGTTGGATGAATATTATGCACAACTGTTTCCTGATCAAAAAGTGGAAAAGGTTGAGCTTTTGGACAGTAAAAAGAGACAGGGAAGCAAATTAGCTTTTGTTGGTGATGGTATCAATGACGCTCCTGTCCTTGCTCGTGCGGATGTTGGTATCGCAATGGGTGGTCTTGGTTCAGATGCGGCCATTGAAGCTGCGGATGTGGTTCTGATGACAGATGAACCATCTAAGCTGGTGGATGCGATTGATGTGGCAAAAGCGACAAAGCAAATTGTCATGCAGAATATAGTGATTGCCCTTGGAATTAAGAGTGTGTTCCTGATTCTTGGCGCTCTTGGTATTGCGGGAATGTGGGAAGCTGTATTTGGTGATGTAGGCGTTACCATAATTGCTGTTTTGAACGCAATGAGAATTTTGAAAAAATAGGAAATGAGGTGGGAATGTGAAACGAAAACTGATTCTGTTAGTTGTTACGATTGTTTTTCTTGTAGGTTTTGGTGTCATATTACATTCACCGCCTTCTATGATTGATGCAGTCACAGGAGCAACACCGAAGTCAAAAAAGGCGGCTCAAGCCTCCGCACAGTTGGAAGGCTCTTATGTTCTCGGTATTAATATGATGTCAGATGGTCTCGACAACGAGAACACTCGGAATAAATTAAAAGAATTGGCACTGGACGATTCGGAAACAAATGAAACAGATCTCATGAAAACGGACATTAGTTTTCGGTTATATGTATCTGAGACGGATTATCCGCTTGTCAGTTATGCTAAGAAACTCTGTGACAGGTTGAAACAGGCCGGTTTTTTCGTAGATCTGAAAGAGTACAGTAACACAATGATGCTATCAAGAGTGGTAAGTGGAAAGTATGATGTATTCCTGGCATCGGATGATTTTATTGACGTTACAACGCTAACACAGATGGACTATATGATTATGGACAGCGAAGAAATGAGGTGAGCGGGAATTTATGAGAAAATGGAATACGATTTTGTCTGTTTTAATGCTTCTCATTTTTATGATTCATGGAATCATGGGCAGCTTTATGCTGAACGGAGTTGGAAGTAGTGCAGGGAAACTTCTTGCATGGGTTGGTGTTGGTATTCTTGTTGTGCATACGGTGATTGGTGTCATCCTGACAGTTCAGAGTTTACAGACAGCGAAGCAATCAGGAAAAATGTATCTGAAACAAAACGTCATATTTTGGGCGAGACGAGCCAGTGGGATGGCAATAATGATTCTGCTGTTATTCCATATTGGCTTGTTTGGAAAGGTGCAGAATGGGACATATATTTTGTTCCCTTTTACAACGGTAAAGATGGTAACTCAGCTTTTGTTCGTAGCGGCAATCTTTGTCCATATTTTTATCAATATCCGCCCATTGCTCGTATCACTGGGAATCATCAGTTATAAAGAACGAAGGAGTGATATTTATTTGATCCTTTCGGTGCTTCTTCTTTTTATAGCGGGAGCGGTTATTTTATATTATATTGGGTGGCAATATCTATGAGTAAGACAATTGTTATTATAGGTGCTGGACTGGCAGGACTTTCAGCGGCTTTGCAGGCAGCGGAAAATGGATGCAATGTAAAACTGGTTTCCTCCCTTCCGTCAGAGCGGGCACAGTCTGTTATGGCGGAGGGCGGTATCAACGCAGCTTTGAATACAAAAGATGAAAACGACAGTCCCGAAGAACATTTTACAGATACAATAAAGGCAGCATGTGGTCTGGCAGATCCAAATGCAGTTTGGGGAATGACACAGGCAGCACCGGAGCTGGTGCACTGGCTGCTAAAACTTGGAGTTAAATTTAACATGAGTGGCTATGATGATGTGGATCTGCGGAATTTTGGCGGGCAGAAAAAGAAACGGACTGCTTTTGCACAGAGCGATACCGGGAAGCAGATCATGACAGCTATGATAGACGCTGTTCGCAGGAAAGAAGCATCTGGTATGGTAGAACGGTTCAGCCATCATTCTTTCCTAACACTTCGTCTGTGTGGCAATATTTGTTGTGGCTGCGTAATCAGGGATGAATACAGTCAGGAGACTGTGGAATTACCGGGGAATGCGGTTATTGTTGCCACCGGTGGTATGCACGGATTGTTTGGAAATACAACGGGTTCGCTGAGCAATACAGGAGAAGTCACCGCAGAATTGTTCCGGCTTGGTGTTCCTCTGGCAAATGGCGAGATGATCCAGTACCATCCGACAACTGTGAAATGTGGTGGAAAACGCATGCTCATCAGCGAGGCGGCCAGAGGGGAAGGTGGCAGGTTGTTTTCCATGAAAGATGGAAACAATGGTATTTCATGGAGGAAAAATACCCGGAGCTTGGAAATCTGATGCCACGAGATATTACCGCCAGAGAAATATGGAAGGTCAGCCATGGATCCGAGGTATTTCTTGATATGACGGAAATATCGAAGGAGGTCATTTCAAATAAGCTGTCTGGCTTAGCAGATGACTGCATGACATATCTGCATAAGGATATCCGGAAGGAACCGGTGCCTGTTTTGCCAGGAATCCACTACTTCATGGGTGGTATTCTTGTGGATGAACAGCACAGAACGTCGATTCAGAATCTTTATGCTGCCGGGGAATGCTGTGCCCAATATCATGGTGCAAACCGTCTGGGTGGTAATTCCCTGTTGGGCGCATTGTACGGAGGACGTGTTGCGGCAAAATCAGCATGCGAACAGGCAGATGTAGTAGATCTATCTTGTGCGACACAGATAGATTTTCCACCAGCGTCTCAAATTTCAGAAATAAAGCAATTAAACAAAGTGATGCAGGAGACTATGGGCGTTGTCAGAAATGAGAATACGTTGTTAAATGGGATTCAAACGGTACAAGCGCTGACAGGAAATCTTCCATTGCTTGGCATGGCAGTTCTAAAGAGTGCTCTTGCAAGAAAAGAAAGCCGTGGTGCACACTGGCGGGAGGATTATCCGAAGAGCAATGACGATGATTACCTTAAAACAACGGTAGCCAGATTTGATGGAAAGCAGATACAGATTTCCTTTGTACCTGTTCCAGAAAGGCGGTGATTCACTTGGTATATAAAATAAGAATCAGGCGGCAGGAGAGTCAGAAATCAGACAGTTATTGGCAGGAATTTGAGTATGACGGAAGCAAAAACAGCTCTGTTGCCACTGTTCTAAAGGAATTGAACAGTAGAACCCCTTTGAAAGATAACTCAGGAAATATAGTTACTCCCATCAGCTGGGAATGTAGCTGTATGGTGCGAAAATGTGGGGCTTGCGCCATGCTGATTAACGAACGTCCGAGGTTGGCATGCTCTACATTTCTACATACGTTAAAAGGTTCTACAATCATCTTGGAACCTTTAAGCAAATTTCCGCTTGTAAGAGATTTGATCGTTGACCGGTCAAATCTGTTTGAAAATTTGAAAAAACTGAACCTTTGGCTTGAAAGTGAAGCTTATATGAGTTCGTGGACACATGAACCGAGATACCAGTCGGCACGCTGTCTGATGTGTGGCTGTTGCCTTGAAGTGTGTCCTAACTTCTCTGCAAATGGGACTTTCGCAGGCACTGTTGCTGCAGTCAACGCATTTCGGATTCTGAATGAAGAACAGGAAAGCACTCATTTGAATGAGATTTCTGCTGAATATAAGAAGAGATTTTTTGAAGGATGCGGGAAGTCGTTATCTTGTCATGATATTTGTCCGATTGGTCTGCCTGTGGAAGAACTGCTTGTAAGGTCGAATGCAGCGGCTGTTTGGGGCAAATAAAATGGATGATAAAAGCTATAATGAATGTATGAAGAGAATCAAAAACTTGATTCTCTTTTTTAAAATGCATACATTGACAAATATCTATGTATATATTATATTGAACATAGACAATGATCAATGTGATGTGTCAATATGAATGCAATGGATGTGGCTTTGATATGCAAGGCTTTGGGCGATGCGAACCGGCTGGAAATTGTACAGATGCTGTCGGATGGAGAAAAGTGCGGGTGTAAACTTTTGGAAAGATTTGAAATTACCCAGCCAACTTTATCCCATCATATGAAGATACTGGTAGGATGCGGCCTTGTGAATGATCGTAAGGAAGGAAAATGGCATCACTATTCTTTGAATTGTGAGACATTGATGAATTACAAACACTTTATAGAATCCCTTACTTGCCTTGGATGCGGTGACGGGGATTGTTGTAAATAATTTAAGGAGAGCAGATATCATGAAAAAAGAATCAAATTCAGGAATTAGTTTTTTCCAGCGTTACCTGACTGTAACCTGCCAAACATCAATCTGGGGCAGTTGCAGATAATTCTCGCAGCAACGGGCTTACTTTCTGTATTAGCAACGGTTAGCTGTATGTTGTTCCTGTCTGCAAAATGTAAAGACACATTGACAGTTTTGCTGATCTCTATCGTAGTTCTTCTCATGCCGCTTTTTGCTTATGTGGCGATGGGAGCAACATGGCTCTCTACCATACTTCCATCTGCCGGAATTGGTATGCAGAACAATTTCCTTTCTCAGCTTGCAAATTTCAATTATCTGAATATCGGTGGAATGAGTTTCTGGACACCGCATGTTATTTTGATTTCGGCAGGAATTGAATTATTTGTGTTTACATTCTTGGCGATTCATTCCTATTGCAGACATCAGGTAGCATAAAAGAAGTTCAAAATAGAATGAATTGATTATCTGCCGCATGACGGCAAAAGAAAAACCAGACAATTTAGAACGGCGACTTTGATTTTCAGAGCCGCCGTTTCTTTGCGTTTATACAAACCTATAATGAATTTTCCGGAAATATTGTAGCTAATAGTTATTTAAACTGTTGTATTTGTTTAAAAATTAAAAAATATCTAATGAGTCTTCCGCATCTACCCACATCTGCAAATTTCCATCAAGATATAATCTTGCATATTCAAGAGGATCATCAATGGCGAGTGCGTTTAATGCACAGTCTGATCCTGATGTGGTTTTTAAGTCCTTTTCAGCTTCCCAACAGTCAATGCGGAGCATATAGCCAACAGAGGTATAAACATCAATACTGTTGCGCTTGGGATTGTATTCTGCAAATATTGTTCTCATCGTATCAAATCTCCTTATCGTTAAATCAATCATTTGTTGCAAAAATCAGAAGCATTTCAATCAGTTCACCATGTCACTTTTATTTTGTGTTATACTGTTTTATAGGATTTTCTTGCCCTTGTATTTGCCCTTATCAGAGTTCGTAAACACTGGTGGGACAATATAACACAAGGGAAACAATAAGGGAAAGCTCACCAGTGATAAATTCAGTGTTTTCAAGGGTTTGCGGAGAATTTAATAACAAAATATAACAGTTATTAAATCTCTTAAAACAGGTGAAATCTCAATCGGAATTGCTAAACGCAGATCCTTTCAAGATGGTTCCTCAGAATCACAAGCGAGTATTCCAAACGTATTTCAAAGCGAAGTTATAGATTAAAACTTTGAGTAAGGTGAAAGAACAGCAATATGATGAATGAGTTGTTCGAAGTTCTCCTTGCTCCAAAAACGGGGATGAACGAATCCATGCATAACTCTGTTTCGCCCGTTTTCATCGTTGTTTACTTTTACATATTTGAAATATTTCTTTGTTTCTTCCAGAACCTTGACATATTCCTGATTATTTTGATTTTCTGCTATTGCCAAAGAAATCAACTTCATGCCAACATTGACCTTAACTGGTTGCCCATTACGATCGAATAAAGGAAGTCCATAGTCGGAGGTTGTAGTTCTAATCAGTTCTTCCAAATAGGAATACGCAAAGGGCGTAAGTACGGAGAAGGAATCAGGGAATTTCTCGTATATTCTTTGCACTTCTCCCCAATCAGGAGCCCAGTTCCAAAAATGTGCGTAATCTATTATTTGATTGAAATCTTCTTGCAGTGCCATAGAATGACCTCCTTCTTATATTGAAATGTATAATTTTATTGTAGCACGATTGGCTGTGGATTCAATATCACTTATGAGATAGCTGTGTTTTTCATGGATACAGCTTTTTCATGGGCTACAGTAGGATTATACAATACATTTACAAGAAGTATGAATATTGCAAAGGGAAGAGGTATAGATTTTAATTTTGCTGATGGCATGATCTGTGACTGGAAAAATGAAAGGGAATATAGGTTGTTGGGGTATATCTCACACATGAGTGAAAACATAGCGGATGGTTACCTACAATGATTTCATTAAGGATATGACCATCATAAGCAAAAAAGTACAGAGACGTATAACTGTATAATATACTTCTCTGCACTTTTTAGCTTATGAGATATATTTATTTTTC
>NZ_QUIO01000036.1:0-42575 GCF_003480145.1 Ruminococcus sp. AM42-11
CGTGTACTCCATATCGAGCTGGCAGTCTCAGAACCGTCGATGTATACCTTTCCGTCTTTGATCTCAACAGTCTCTCCCGGAAGTCCGATCACACGTTTAATGAAAAGCTGGCTTTCATCATCCGGATATTTGAAAATTACAATGTCAAAGCGCTCTGGATCCTTGACCTTCTTGGAAATCTCATGTCCAAACAGATCCAGATTGATACCATATGCAAGACGGAATCCAAAGATACGGTCGCCGGTCATAATAGTTTTCTCCATGGACGGAGAAGGGATTTTTGCGTTGATCAGTACTACATTGTTGATAACCAGGACTATAGCAACTACAATGATGATCATTTTTACATAGTCCCATACTTCATGCCAGATTTTCATATTATTTATTCTCCTCTACGTGTTCTTCTTTCAGGATTTTTTGAAACAGATAAGGCAAAGGGGCCGTGAACTCTTTGCCAGACAGATAGGAAAGACGCCCTTCAATTTCCGGAATTTCCAACCTGTGTGCGTGAAGCAGCTGCGATTTCAGACCATACTTTCTGCGGTATTCATCGTTTAAGGTACGCCTGCCGTACTTGTAATCTCCAATAAGGGGATGACCAGTTCCTGCAAGGTGTGCCCTGATCTGATGTGTGCGTCCGGTGATCAGCTCCACCTCAAGAAGGGTAACGGTTCCGTTATCTTCAAGGGGACGGTATCTGGTCTCAATGGGAAGTGCTCCGGATGTTTCCGTTTCCTGTACTGTTACTTTATTACATTTTTCGTCTTTATGCAAATATCCTTTGATATATTTTTCATTTTTTATAACACCATTTACCAGGCAGCGGTAAAATTTGTGAAGGCTTCGATCATGAAACAATGAAGAAAGCTCCTGAAGTCCTGTCAGGGACTTCCCCGCAGCCACAAGTCCGCTGGTATTACGGTCCAGACGATTGCAGACAGATGGGCGGAAGGTATGTAAAGACGCCTCTGTAACCGCTCCGCTTTCCAGAAGATACCCCGTCAGATATTCTACCAGTGATGGTTCCTTATCATCTGCAGGCTGGGAAAGCATTCCCACAGGTTTGTTGATCAGAAGGATATTATCGTCTTCATACATAATATCAAGCTTCTGATGAGCTCTTGCTACAGTTTCCTGTACTCCTGCAAATTTCCCGAAAGTCTCATCCGAAAGGAAAAGCTTTACGTGGTCACCAGTGGAAAGCTTCTCATTTCCAGTGGCCCTACCGCCGTTTAAGGTAATATTTTTCTTGCGGAGCATTTTGTAAAAAAAGCTTTTGGGAGCTTCACGGAGAAGCTTTCCTAAATATTTGTCAAAGCGCTGTCCCGCTTCATTTTCATTAATAATAAACTCTTTCATGCTGGATATCCTCTTAGATACACAAATTCAGGATCACATGCTTCACCATTTCATCTCTGGTAAAATCAGGATATCTTGGATCTGGTGTAAAGCGAAGCCCTTCTTCTAAGGATTCCTTGTGTTTGTTCATAGAATCAAGACGTTCCAGGAAAGGACGAAGCTCTCCAAGAATTTTTACATCTACTTTATAGCCGTTTTTGCGAACCAGTTTCTGGGCTTCTGCAGCCATAAAATTTGTATCTGCTTTCGGATCACTGGTATAACCGACTACAGTATTTCCGCATACTGCAATGGCATCTATGGTGCATTTTTTTTCATAGAAAGTCATATACATCTCGTACGCCATTACAAGATCACCCTGATGCGCATGGATCTTCTTGTACAGAACCGGATCTACAGGCTTTGCCAGATAGACCATGATCACATCTACCACAGCCTTACAGCCTGGAAGAGATCCTACCAGAGCAATGATAGTCCAGATAGAATTTCTGGTACCCAGGTAAATCCACATACTGATGAAAATAAAAACGGGGACACCAAGCATAATGGCAGCAATTATGATCCTGCGCTTTCGTTCACGCTTCAGATATCCGAATTCTCCTTTGTTTGTCTGCATTAGTTTCATGAAAACACTCCTATTTCTGCTTTTTTCTTGTGTGATGATTGCGGATGGTTTTCTTTGGTGCCGGACCATGCTTTGATTCTCTGTTACGCCCGGCATTCTCTGTATATTTGTTGTCGCCATGCTCTTTTCTGACAGGCCGGATCAGACATTTTTCCCCATACCCAACCAGATCCATACGCCCTGCAATTTTCAATCCTTCGAGAACCAGTTCTCTGTTGACCGGATTCTTATATTGCATAAGCGCACGTTGAATGGCTTTTTCATGGGCGCTCTTCGGCACATAAACCTTTTCGCCTGTAAGAGGATGGATTCCCGTGTAATACATACAGGTAGACAGTGTAGAAGGTGTTGGGTAAAAGTCCTGCACCTGCTCCGGAGTAAAGCCAAGATCACGGACATATTCTGCCAGCTTCACAGCTTCTTTCATGGTACATCCCGGATGGGAGGACATAAAATATGGCACGGCAAACTGCTGTAAGCCAGCCTTCTTATTTGCCTTGTCAAATTCCTTCAAAAACTTCTCATACACTTCGTGGGACGGTTTGCCCATATATTTCAGCACCTGATTGGAAACATGCTCAGGAGCTACACGAAGCTGTCCGCTTACATGATATTTGGCAAGTTCATTAAGAAAAGTCTTGTCCGGGTCTGCCAACACATAATCGAAACGCACACCGGAACGGACAAATACTTTTTTTACTTTTGGAAGATCCCGGAGCTTACGAAGAAGAGAAACGTAATCTTTGTGATCCGCGGTCAGATTCTTACATGGCTCCGGAAACAGACAATGACGGTTCTTGCAAACGCCTCTGGTCAGCTGTTTCTGGCAGGAAGGCTGGCGAAAGTCTGCTGTAGGTCCGCCTACATCGTGGATATATCCTTTGAAATCTTTCTCCTCGGTCATGTGGACCGCTTCTTTCAGAATTGATTCATGACTTCTGGTCTGCAGGATTCTCCCCTGATGAAAAGTTAATGCACAGAAGCTGCAGCTTCCGAAACATCCCCTGTTGCTGGTAAGGCTGAATTTAATTTCCTCTAATGCAGGAATTCCGCCGTCTTTCTCATACATGGGATGATAATTTCCCGCATAAGGAAGATCATATACATCGTCCATCTCCTCCTGTGTAAGAGGTAATGCAGGTGGATTCTGGATCACGTAACCCTTTGTTCCGTAGAATTCGGCCATGGTTCCTGCTGTAAAAGGATCTGTATTCTGATACTGGATGGCAAAGCTTCTGGCATAAGCCTGCTTATCCGCCTGTACTTCATCAAAAGAAGGAAGTATGATCGGCTCGTAAGTGCGGGACAGATCCCTGCATTTATAGACGGTTCCTGCCACATAGGTAATTTCGCTGACAGGGATTCCGCTGTCAAGAGCCTCTGCAATCTCAATAATAGAATGCTCTCCCATTCCGTAAGAAATCAGGTCTGCGCCGGAATCTATGAGGATACTGTGCTTCACCTTATTTTCCCAGTAATCGTAATGTGCCATACGTCTGAGGCTTGCCTCGATTCCACCAAGGATTACAGGAGTTTTCTTAAAAGTCTGACGAATCAGATTACTGTATACAATAACAGCACGGTCCGGCCTCAAACCCATTTACCGCCAGGAGAATAAGAATCCTTCTGGCGGTGCTTTTTTGCAACGGTATAGTGATTAACCATGGAATCCATATTGCCGGCACTTACAAGGAAGCCAAGGCGAGGCTCTCCAAATATGGCAATACTCTCCTTCCTGCGCCAGTCGGGCTGAGGGATAATTCCCACTTTATAGCCCCGGCTCTCCAGAAGGCGGCTGATAATAGCAGTTCCAAAAGAGGAATGATCTACGTAAGCATCTCCTGTCACGTAGACAAAATCTACCTGATCCCAGCCTCTGTCCTCCATGTCTTTTTTTGTAACTGGTAAAAATTGTGACATCTATATTTTTCTCCTATGCACTGCTCATTCTGTAAGGCGTGTTCCAAGAATGATGTGAACAAAATGAACAGTAACGTATTTTCGGACAGATTTATGAAATACAGCTCTTGCCTGGCTGATGTCCGATATTATGGTAAACAGCCTGGGCGCGGTAACCTTCCGCGATAATATCAAGCTGTCTGTGAAAACGCTCCAGCTGTTTCAAATCTTTGGTATGGAAAACACGAAGAAATTCTGTTTGAATTTTGGTAATCTCCCGTTCGCTGGATACGCGGTAAAGATTTTCTATATTATTGAGAATATCTTTTACAAGATTGGACTGCATCTGGGAAGAATTCTGGGCATCCATGATTTCATCGCGCACAGAAGACATTTCCTGATCCAGCAAAATAATAGCATCCGCGGCATTCGTCAGACGCTCTGCCACATGCGGCGGCATGTCCCCTTTATATTTGTACTGAAGGGAATGTTCGATCGTTGCCCAGAAGTCCATAGCCATGGTGCGGATCTGAATTTCCGCCTGCAGCTTCCGGGGACCATTTAATGTTTCTACTGTATAATAAATGATCAGATGGAGACTTCTGTAACCACTCTGTTTCACATGCTTCAGATAATTCTTCTCACTCTTAATGGTCATATCTGACCGGTTTTGGATCAGGGATGCTACTGTCTCAATATCTTCCTCAAACTGACAGATAATACGGATTCCGGCAATGTCTTCTACTTCTTCCTCCATGCGTTCCATAGGAATATGCTTGCGCTGCATTTTCTCCAGAATGCTGGATACACTTTTCACTCGTCCGCTTACCTGCTCAATAGGGGAATACAGATCATTTTCTCGATGTTCGCTGATAATGTGTTCAAATTTGACAATCAGTTCCCTGACTGCCAGTTCGTAGGGGCATAAAATGCTTCTCCATAACTGTATTTCCATATAAATCGCTCCTTACAGAATATGGGCATTGTATTATGAAAAATATTCTGCAGTTAAATTTAAGTGTGTCTGCCCATATGTTTAATCATTATAGCATATATTTCAAAAAATTTGTTATCAATAAGTGTATTTTTTTACTTTTTTCTCCATTGCCTGTAAGACATAGTAAGGGTTCACACTCAGTTCCTCTTTTCCCTGTGGATTTATGTAGATTCCCAGATGAAGATGAACCGGAAATTTTCCGGACATTCCTTCTTCTCCGTATCCGGTATCTCCCATGAATCCAAGAATCTGCCCCGCTTCCACTGCTTCACCTGTCTGAAAATATTTTTCATAGGATGCAAGATGGGCATAATAAAAATACCCTCCATGAGAAGAACGGATTCCGATCCGGTATCCGCCAAGAGGAAGCCATCCGATTTTTTCTATTTTGCCATCAGTCATGGAAATCACAGGATAAAATCCGGATTGAGAAACCCTGCCAAAGAGATCGCAGCCTTCGTGCGTCCGGCTTCCACCATAGCTTCGGGCAGCGCCAAAGGTGTTTTCATAAAAAATCTCTTGCCATATTTCTCTATCGTTTCTGATTGGAATGGGAAAATTTTCCAGGTCTTTCCAGACAGCCAGATAACAGCTTCTCAGGTCATAATAGGCTTTGGGCTTGAAGCGGAGATATGCTTCCCTGTTCCCGGAAAGATATTTTGGAAAAAATTTTCCATTCAGCATAGTTGTTGTAAGAAGATCGGCAAATTCTCCATCCGAATGTACTCTTTCTTCTAACTCTGCATATAGCGCAGACGACAAAGCCTGTTCCCGGAAGCTTTCTGTAAAACAGGTGTCCGGTTTTAACAGGGAGGCCTGGCTTCTTTGCTGAATAAAATTCTGAAGCAAGATAAGCAGCGGCAAAAGAAAAAGAAGAAGGAGTAAGTGTTTCCCGGTCTTTCTTTTCATGGCATTTCCTCTCTTTAATATATGGGAAAAGGTGGATGATTTTTTTGTTACCAGTAAATAGTAACGATTTTTTCACCCTCAGATAATATATGGAAAATCAGAAAAATTAGAACAAAAAATCAGCTGTATGGAAAATATTTTTTCCAAATACAGCTGATTCGAATGATCAAAGGCTATGGCAGCCACAGTTACTATTTAATGGGGGTATGCCAAAAGCTTTATGAAAAACAGGCTTTTAAATATACATGTAATTATCAGTCTTTCAAATTTTTCAATACCTCTGTCAGATATTCCCAAACCCGTTTCACAGATGCCATATCCAAGCGTTCTTTGCTGGTATGGATGTCCAGAATATCCGGTCCAAGAGAGGTACAGTCAAGGTTTTCCATTCGCTCATAAAAAATACCACATTCCAGTCCGGCGTGAATGGCAACTACGTCCAGGTCTTTATCGTACATGTTTTTATAAATTTCTACCATCTTGTCACGAAGAGGAGAAGCTTTACGATACTCCCATGCAGGATAAGCCCCCTCAGTCTCATATTCGCCTCCCAGAAATTCTGTCAGATATTGGATTTTATGGGAAAGAGCCTCTTTGGCAGTTCCTACAGAGCTTCGGATACTGGTCTGTACAAACAACTCGTCCCCATACAGCTTCAGAATTCCGGGATTGCAGGAGGTTTCCACCAGATTTTCTATGGTACCACTCATTTTCTTAACACCAAATGGCATGTTCATCAGATAAAAAAGCACTTTTTCCTGGCTGGTGGGATGAAGAACCTGTGCATCCATATCCCCTTCTTCTGTTATCTGAATTGTAATAGTATCATCTGTACCAGTGTATTCTGCCCGGAAATCCTTCTGCATTTTCTTTGCAAGGGAAGTGATCTGAGAAATTTCTTCCGGAAGCACAAGAAGAACCGCTTTGCATTCTTTTGTAATAACGTTGTCCTGCTGACCACCTTCTAATTCTTTTAATGCATAGCCACAGACATGGGAAAGTTCATAAAGAAACTGTCCCATAAGAATATTGGCACTTGCGCGGTTTTTGTGTATTTCAGCTCCGGAATGGCCTCCCACAAGTCCACAGACTTTTACGTTAACTTTTCTGCCGGAAGCGTCCACACGCCGGACTGGCAGATAAGAATTTCCAGCAACACCACCAGCGCAGCTTACCCACAGACAGCCCTCTTTTTCAGAATCCAGATTGATCATTCTTCTTCCCTTCAAAAGGCTGCAGTCGAATCCGTCAGCGCCCAGAAGCCCCGTCTCTTCATCGACGGTGAAAACAACCTCCAAAGCCGGATGCGGCAAATCTGTGCTGTCTAAAAGCGCAAGGCCATAAGCCACTGCAATTCCGTCATCGCCGCCAAGAGTAGTGCCCTCGGCTGATAAAAAGCCATCTTTCACAACCAGCTTTAGTCCATCCTTTGTAAAATCATGTTCGATTTCCGGGCATTTCGCACAAACCATATCCATATGTCCCTGAAGGATGACTGTGGGCGCGTTTTCGTAGCCAGGTGTTGCAGGTTTATAAATCACAACATTATTCATGTCATCCTGAACATATTTCAAATCATGTTCCTTTGCAAAATTCACCAGATAATCACTGATTTGTTTGGTATTTCCTGAACCATGTGGAATACCACAGATTTCCTCAAAATAGTGAAACACATTTTTGGGTTCGAAGTTTTCTAAAATTGCCATATGGGTTACCTCCAAAATTTTATATATGGTTTGTATTTATCTTTTCGGCATTTTAAGACAGAAACAGAATATAAATTTTATATAATGATTTTTTAAACATACTTCAGGCTGCTGAACACAACCTGACTATAACTTCACATGTTGGGCTTTTATTTTAATAACGAGGTCAAAATGAAGAAAAAAATAATCCTGCTTTCTGTTATCCTGCTTTTACTCTTCCTTCTGTGTTACCCGGCCGAAGCTCTTGCTGCGGCAAGAAACGGACTGAAACTGTGGTTGGAGACCTTACTGCCTACCCTTCTTCCGTTTATGATCCTTACAGGAATTCTGGTGCACACAGATTGGATTACAAAAATTTTACAACCAACTGCTCCTTTTTTCAAGGTCGTTTTTGGGCTTTCTCCGGGAGGAGCCTATGTATTTCTTCTGGGACTTCTCACCGGTTACCCTATGGGGGCAAAATTAACCGCAGATTTGTATTATGCTGGAAAAATCAGCCGGCAGGAGGCTGAATATTTGTTAACTTTCTGCAATAATCCAAGTCCGGCCTTTCTTATTACTTATGTGGGACATATCTGTCTTGAGGGAAAATTACATATTGGTTTTCTTGTGGGGATTCTGTTTCTATCAGACATGATCTGCATGTGTTTTTTTCGCTTTACATTCTATAGAAAAAACTCACTGCTTTCCTTTTGTACGCCAAAAATATCTGAGCAGGAATATACTTCTGCCGGGCTCCTGGATTTTGTCATTATGAATAGTTTTGAAACTATGGCAAAACTGGGGGGTTATATTCTTATGTTCTCTATTCTGTCCGCAGCCATAAGTCATTTCTGGTATCTTCCGGCACAGGGAAAATATATTCTTCTCGGACTGATAGAAGTTACCACTGGTCTCCATGGGCTCCTGCTGTCCGGGTTTTCTTATTCACTTCGTGTACTTCTTGCACTGTGTATGAGTGCATTCGGAGGATTCTGTATTATGGCGCAAACAAAAAGCGTACTTGGAAAGGAACTCTCCCTTCATCCGTACGCTTCTGCCAAATGTATGAATGCAGCAGTTACTGCTGCTCTCATACTTATATTCTTATAAACATGATCACTGCTCACATAAAACATTTATAGAATAGTTTTAGTGAATCACAATCAGATAAAGTCTGCTATATTTCGCGTAGCAAAATTAGTTATCGCCAATCTCGTCCAGAAGAGCTTCATCTTCCTTGGAAGCCTCTGTATCAGCCGGCTGATAAGAGCCGGACATTGCAGCTGCCTGAGCAGTCTGTGGCGCAAGCTCCTGACGATTATGGTTTACAACATCCATGCATGCCTGAAGAGCATCGATGAATCCTTTATATTTGCCGCCAGCATCCTCAAGAGTCTGGGTAAGTACGGAACCGATGTTTGCCATCATGTCATCTGTGTATGTGATCGCGCTGAGACGAATGCTGTTAGCATCCTGTGTAGCGGAATCCAGAATCTCCTGAGCCTGACGATTCGCTGCATTGATAGTCTCGTTTGCCTGCGCATATGCTTTCTGCATGATCTCATGCTGGGTAACAAGCTCCTGAGCTTTATTCTGTGCATCTGCGATCAGTGCATCTGCCTTGGTCTGTGCATCCTCAAGGATGGCATCCTTATTGCTGATGATCTTCTGATAACGTTTGATCTCGTCCGGAGTCTTAAGACGAAGTTCACGAAGAAGCTCTTCGATTTCTTCTTTATTCACTACAATCTTAGTTGTAGAAAGTGGCTGATATTTACAACTGTCTACATATTCTTCGATTTCTTCAATGATCTGTTCAATTCTGCTGCTCATAGTAAACTCTCCTTATTCTATTTCTTCAAATCGTGCATCTTTTTCTTAACAGCTTCGGTAATTTCTGGCGGAGCAAATTTGCTCAGGTCGCCATCATAGCCTGCTACTTCTTTCATAATAGTAGAGCTAAGATATGCATATTCCAGGCTTGTCGTCAGAAACACGGTGTCAATATCCGGAGCAAGCACCCGGTTTGTCTGTGCCATCTGCAGTTCAAATTCAAAATCTGTAACTGCACGAAGCCCGCGCACGATCACCTGTGCATGATTCTCTCTGGCAAAGTTCACAGAAAGACCCTTGAATGCCTTGATTTCTACATTCTCCATGTCTTTTGTTGCCTTTTCTAGTATATTAACACGTTCTTCAACAGAAAACAACGGACTTTTTGCAGAATTATGCAAAACTCCTACGATTACTTTGTCGAAAGATACGCTTGCACGCTTGATTATGTCCAGATGACCATAAGTGGCCGGATCAAAACTTCCTGGATAAACAGCTATTACCATGTATTTTTCTCACTTTCCCCGGCATAAAAAGATATGCTTGTTAGTTTTGTATTCTTTGGAACGCAGCTGTCTGTAGCCAAGATCTTCCACATAACCGAAATCTGTAGTAAGGTCAGCTTCCACGATGATCAGTGTATTCTCATCCAGAATACTGCTGTCCTGAAGGTATTCCAGAACCTGACGCTCCAGCTCATGGTTATATGGGGGATCCATAAATATGCAGTCGAAAACGCCCTTTCCTTCTAAGGAACGAAGGGCCTGCATCACGTCCATATTCAGCAGTGTACCACTATCTGCAAGTTTTGTAAATGTCAGATTTTCTCTTATGCATGTGCATGCCTTGGGATTTTTTTCAACAAAAACAGCCCGAGCTGCTCCGCGGCTTAATGCCTCAATGCCGATTGCACCGCTTCCGCTGAACAGATCAAGGAAGTGACAATCCAGAAGTTCAGGCTGAAGAATATTAAAAAGAGTTTCTTTGATGCGGTCTGTGGTCGGGCGTGTGTCCATACCCGGCACAGTCTTAAGGTTCAGTCGTCTTGCTTTTCCTGCGATGACTCTCATTTCAGATTCAGTCTCCAATCCAGATCACCACGGGCCAGTCCAAGAATAAGAAGTTCTGCAGTAGCGATATTGGTCGCCACCGGAATATTATACTGGTCACAGCGCTTTACAATAGCTGTGATGTCTGGCTCCTTTGGATCTATCATAACAGGATTATAGAAAAGTATTACCATATCCAGATCCTGCCGCTCTACCATTTCCATGAACTGCTTATCGCCTCCGATACTGCCCGGTAAAAACTTATGGACATGAAGACCGGTGGCTTCCTCAATTCTTCTTCCTGTAGTGCCGGTAGCATATACTTCATGCTTGGCCAGGATGTTCTTATAAGCGATACAGAAATCTTCAATGAGAACTTTTTTACTATTATGTGCAATGATACCTAAATTCATAGTTCACCTCTCCCATTTCTTTCTGTTTATTGTACCAATTATAGCAAATTGACAAAAGAAGTGCAACAAAAACGTTTGAATATATACAAAATTCATTATTTGTTAAGAATTTGTTTTTAAATGACGTATTGATTTATTTGGTTTTTTTATATTTTATTGTGCAAATCAGCTCCGTATTCTACCGCTACGCTTCATTTTTTAGCCTTATTACATGAAAATTCTTCTGTATAAGTATATGAATACGCACAATTTTCATAATTTTCGCACATTTAAAGATAAAAATTTCACAATTTCTTTTTATATGTAAAAAATTATAACAACCCACTTTTTTTTGCATATTTATATGAGAAGCGTATTGTTTTCAATAGTTTTCAATAGTCTTCACAGCTGATTTTTGTTTATTTACACCACTTTTACACCATTTTATTTTCCTCCAAATCATCCCAAGGTTTCAGACCCATTTCCTCCCAGGTGATACCATACGGTGCACCTCCGGAGGTATAACCGGCAATAAAGAAAAATCGGTCATCTTGCAAGATCTCTTCTTTAGCCAGATTATCTCTTGTTTCTTTTTTCAGTTTTGCTCTCATCTGTTGTTTCTTTTGTTTCGCAACAGCTGCTTTTTCTTCCGGTGTTTTCTTATGTTTTTTTGTCATAAGTATTTCTAGTGTAATTCCATTCTGAATGCCTTCTTTCATCAGCATAATCATTGTATCAGGATAAAGTTCACAAAGTATCCGCAATACGTTCCCATAAGTTCATGTCATTATTGAAATCGTACATATTTCAGTATAAAAAGTTCACTATTCAAATTCTGATTATTATTTCTCCATATACTCTTCTGCCATATGTACTGCCATAGCACCATCTGCCACTGCTGTTACTATCTGACGAAGTAACTTTGTTCTGACATCTCCTACAGCATAAACACCCGGAATACTCGTTTCAGTGTTTTCACCTGCCACAATATATCCTTTATTATCCAGTTCTATCTGATTATCTAAAAAATCTGTTGTCGGTTTTCTTCCTATACTCACAAACAGGCCGTCACATTCTATAATGCTTTCTTCTCCTGTAACTGTATCTTTCAACCGCACACCAGTCAATCGTTCTCCATAAATCAGTTCATTTACTGTATTATTCCATCGAAACTCTATATTTTCAGTTTTCATCAGCTGGTCATGGTAGATTTTCGTTGCACGTAATGTATCTCTACGATGAACAATGATGACTTTCTTAGCAATTCGACTTAAAAGAGCAGCATCTGATACAGCAGAATTTCCACCACCAACAACCACCACGATCTTATCTTTATAAAACATACCATCACAGGAGGCACAATAAGCAACCCCATGACCTATCAATTCTTTTTCTTTAGCGAGACCAAGTTCTCTTGGATTTGCTCCAGTAGCAATCACTACTGTTTTCCCAATATAAATTCCCGAACTAGTTTCTACTCTCTTAAGCTTTCCTGTTAAATCCATATTAAAAACTTCAGCATATTCACTTTTAGCGCCAAATTTTTCCGCCTGTTTTTGCATTTTCTCTGCTAATGAAAATCCGTCAATTCCATTTTCAAAACCAGGATAGTTATCAATCTGCCAGGTCAATGACATCTGACCACCTGCAGATAATTTTTCTAAAACAATTGTATCAAATCCTGCTCTGGCTGCGTATAATGCTGAAGTATACCCTCCAGGTCCTCCCCCCACGATAATCATATCGTAAACATGATTTTCATTCATACAGCAGTCCTCCTTTTATTTTTCCAATGCTTCATTAATAAAATTCTCTATCATTATTTTTGATTCAGGTGCAACAATAGAACCTATTGCCTTTCCATCTCGATATAAAACCAGCGTAGGAATTATCTCAATCTTTTCAGCTTCTGCAATCTGTGGTTCTTCATCAATATTTACTTTTCCAGCAATAAGAATATCGCTGTATTCTTCACTTATTTTTTCATAAGCCGCTCCAATTCTACGGCAATAACCACACCAAGGTGCCCAGAAATCAACCAGAACCGGTTTTTCCTTATGAATTAATTGTCCAAACTTTTCTTTATTTATATTTATAGATGTCATATTTTTCAACTCCTTCTCCTATTTGAACTTAATATACCCCAAATAAGTGCTTGCTTCCGTGATGATATCACAGAAAAGATAATTTACTTTATTACACTTCTTTTTATTTCTATTTATGGCATATGCCAGTTATATAATTGACGCATCTAAAAAAAGCAAGTATACTATGTTCGTAAAGGAGATAACGGTTATGAACTTCGAAAATTGTTTTCCACTATGGAATGACTTAAATACAACACAGAAAAAAATAATTTCAGACAATTTAATCACACAGTATGTAAAAAAAGGGACAATCATTCACAATGGAAACCTGGATTGCACTGGATTATTACTGGTTAAATCCGGGCAGCTTCGAACCTACATACTTTCAGATGAAGGACGAGAGATTACACTTTACCGTCTGTTCGATATGGATATGTGTCTTTTATCCGCCTCATGTATCATACGCTCCATTCAATTTGAAGTAACCATTGAAGCAGAAAAAGATACTGATCTTTGGATCATCCCTGCTGAAATCTATAAGGGCATTATGAAGGAATCTGCTCCCGTCGCAAACTATACCAATGAGTTAATAGCCACCCGTTTTTCTGATGTCATGTGGCTGATTGAACAAATCATGTGGAAGAGTTTGGATAAGCGTGTTGCTTCATTTCTTTTAGAAGAGACCTCTATCGAAGGAACAAACGAGCTGAAAATCACTCATGAGACGATTGCTAATCATCTTGGTTCCCACAGGGAAGTTATCACTCGAATGCTTCGATACTTTCAAGGCGAGGGTCTCGTCAAACTCTCCCGCGGCAAAATCACAATCCTTGATCCAAAAAGACTGGAAACACTCCAAAGGTCATAAAATTGTTTTTCTGTAACATATAAAGAAGAATCCTCCATTTATCAGAATTATGAAAGTCATTCTAATAAATGGGGGATCTTTTTATATTACGAGAAAATTATAAAAATATTATGATTATTTTTAATCATCCATACCACATGCATATGCCTTTTCAATCAGCGCACGGTCATTGACAACTGCATCATAGAAGCGGAATCCGCCGGAGAAGTTGTATGTTTCATATCCATTTCCTTCCAGAATACGACTGGCAATATAACTTCGCAGCCCACTCTGGCATATCAGGTAAACAGGCTTTCCCTTCTCAATTTCATTGATACGTTCCCTTAGTTCATCTACAGGAATGTTTTTGAATCCATTCATATGCCCCCTGTTAAATTCACCTACAGTTCTCACATCCAGCAACACAACACTTTTATCTCTAGAAATCTTATCCATATCTTCCAGATGCCATTGTTTTAAGGTACCTTTTGCTATATTGTCTATCATGAATCCTGCCATATTTACAGGATCCTTGGCAGAGGAATAAGGCGGTGCATATGCGAGATCCAAATCCTTCAGCTGGGTTGCCTTCAGCCCTGCATGGATTGCTGTTGCCAGCACATCAATACGTTTATCAACTCCTTCATATCCAATAATCTGAGCACCAAGCAAACGATAGGTCTCTTTTTCAAAAACCACCTTCATGGTCATCACTTTTCCACCAGGATAGTAACCGGCATGACTCATAGGAGAAAGAATTACTGTATCTACCTCTAATCCTGACTTTTTGGCATTGGTTTCATTGATACCTGTAGTGGCTGCTGTCATATCAAACACTTTTATAACGGAGCTTCCCTGACTGCCCAGGTAACGACTATCACCGCCACAAATATTATCAGCGATGATTCTGCCCTGTTTATTGGCTGGTCCTGCCAAAGAAATCAGCGCATCATTACCCGTAACATAATGTTTTACCTGAACTGCATCGCCTGCAGCATAAATATCCGGTACAGAGGTTTCCATTCTGTCATTCACTATAATACTTTCCTTGATGCCAAGTTCCAGACCGGCTTCTTTTGCTAATACTGTGTCTGGTGTGGCTCCGATTGCCAGAACTACCATATCAGCCTGAAGGGATGGATTATCTTTCAACAGGACCTCCACTCCGTTGTCTTTTTCTTTAAATCCTTCTACTGTATAGCCCAGTACCAGTTTTATCCCATGCTTTCTCATTTCATTATGGATCATGGATGCCATATCCGGGTCAAAAGGGTTCATCAGCTGCTTAGGCCGCTGGACAATCGTAACATCCATGCCAAGCTCCCTCAAATTTTCTGCCAGTTCCAGACCAATAAAACCGCCACCTGCCAATACAGCCGATTTTGGATGATTCTTATTTATATATTCCTTTATCCGAAAAGTGTCTTCTACAGTACGAAGTGTAAAAAGTTTATCAATACCTACTCCGGGAAGTCTCGGCTGTGTTGGCTTTGCACCTGGAGAGAGGATCAGCTTATCATATTTTTCTTCAAATATCTCACCATTCTCTAAATTTTTCACTGAAACCGTTTTACGTTCCGGATGTATGGAGATAACTTCATGATGAATTTTCATGTTAATACGGAAGCGTTTAAAAAAACTCTCTGGTGTCTGTAGTGTAAGTTCTTCCGGGTCTGTGATCACGTCTCCAATATAATATGGAAGTCCACAATTTGCATAGGATATGTATCCGGATCTTTCAAACACAGTAATTTCAGCATGTTCATTCAGTCTGCGTATTCTTGCTGCGGCTGTAGCTCCTCCGGCTACACCTCCTACAATTATTACCTTCATCTTATTTTTCCACCTTTCCTGAGTAAGCTGCAATGCCACCGATATTATTTACTTTAGAATATCCCATTCGTTGCAGTATCCCAGTTGCCTGGCGGCTTCGTGAACCGGAATAACAGTATACAAACAGTGGGATATCCTTATTCTTCGCTACAGAAGCAATATTGTCAAGTTGCTGCAACGGCACATTTTTACTTTCTGGTATATGTCCTTCCTGATATTCCTGCGATGTACGTACATCCAGCAGAACTGCATCATCAGTCCTTTTATATTCTTCTATGCCTTGATTAATATTCGACTGTTTAAAGAGATCAAAAAATCCCATTAGCACACCTCCCTAAAGCATTTCTAAAATCGCATTCTTAGGTCTCGCCCCTGAAACCTGCTGTACAATCTTCCCATTCTTCATAACCACTAAAGTCGGAATGCTCATAATACTGAACTTATTTGCCAGTTCAGGCTCTTCATCTACATTAATCTTTCCAACTTTAATATCTCTACGCTCACTTGCAATCTCCTCTAGAATAGGTACTACCATGCGGCAAGGCGCACACCAAGATGCCCAAAAATCTAAAAGAACGGGTTTATCGGAATTCAGTACTTCGTTCTGAAAATTATTTTTATTGATATTAATAGCAGACATTTTACAGTCCTCCTTATCTTTTTCTTTTTGTAGATTTATTATAGTCTTAATTTCATTTATTTTCCGTGATTACATCACCATACCTCATTAACTTAACTTCTTGCCATACCATCTACACTTAATATAACGCCTGTAATGTAACTCGCCTCATCTGAAGCAAGAAACACAAACGCATTGGCAATATCTTCTGGCTGTCCAAGACGACGCAATGGAATTCTTTCAATCATAGGTTCGATAACTTCCTTTGGCACGGCCTTCATCATATCAGTTTCTGTAATCCCAGGTGCAACAGCATTAACACGAATACCTTTAGGTCCTAGTTCTCTTGCTAATGATACAGTCAATCCGTTTACTGCAAACTTCGATGCCGGATAAGCAAACCCACTTGGCTGTCCCGAAATACTCACCATGGAAGAAGTTGATAGAATGACCCCCTTGCCTCTTGCCACCATACATTCTGCTGCTACACGAGTAGTATTAAATACTCCTTTTACATTTAGATCCATGACTTTATCAAAAGTCTCCTCTGTATAATCCATAAATGAGGTGTTTTCTGAAATCCCTGCATTATTTACCAGTATGTCGACACATCCATATTTTTCAGTTGCCTCTTTAAAAGCCTTTCTGACAGACTCCATGCTTGCCAGATTTGGACTAATTCCAGCAACTATTGCATTGGGATATTTTTCTTTTAATTTATCTACAGCAACATCTGCCGATTCCTGTGAACTTGCTGCCAACACAACTGAAGCACCTTCCTTCAAGAATTTATCAGCTGTAGCAAATCCTATACCACGGCTTCCACCCGTAATGATTGCAACTTTATCTTTTAATCTCATTTAGACTACCTCCTTACTTTGTTTGTAGTTACATTATAAGCAAAAGGTAAATCATTTTCTGTGATATCATCACAAACTATCGCAATAAAAAACCCTGTTGCTCACACGCACCAGGGTTTCAGACTGTAGACAAAGGGGGATGTGAATGTGAAATAAGTCCCCTTTTGTGTGTTTCAAATCAGTTCTGTTAATACTTTAATGAAGAAGATCACGATCACCACAATCATAACCGGTTTTACGATCTTGTGACCGTTTGAAGTAAAGCTATGACTTCCAAGATAATTCCCTGCCATGTTACAAACTCCTGCTGCAATTCCCAGTGGCAAAAGCACTTTGCCATTGATCAGAAATACGACAAGTGCTGTGATATTGGTTGTCAGATTGATTGCCTTTGTGGCACCTGCTGCATCGTTTAATGTCATATGACAGAAACCGGTAAATAAAAGCATCAGAAATGTTCCTGTTCCCGGTCCGTAAATCCCATCATAAATACCAACTACAGCTGCGATCAGAATACTTTTAAAAATCAGCATTCCATTGATTACTTCTGTTGCATTTTCGTCTTTTCCTTTCAGTGCTTTGCTTCTCAGTACATAAAACAAAATGACCGGAAGCACAACCAGCATGGCGATCTTTAAAGCTTTCTCCGAAATCAGAAGAGCCAGATGAGATCCTATCCAGGATCCGGCAATTGCACCAAAAACTGCCGGAATACAGATTTTCCATTTCATAAAGCCTTTTTTCATGTAGTGAAAAGATGCCACGAAAGTTCCCATGGAGCTGCTCATTTTATTTGTTGCAATTGCAGTATGTACCGGCAGTCCCGCAATCATATATGCCGGAAGTGAGATCAGTCCGCCTCCTCCGGCAATCGAATCCACAAATCCTGCCAGAAATACAAAAAAACATACTACCAGATAAACTAAAACCACATTTTCTCCCACGTTCCCTGTCCTTAATTTCCTTTTGTATTTTTATTATTTTTTCATCGCAATCAATGTCGGGCGAAGAATCTGTACGTATTCTTCATACATTACTTCTCGCAGAAAATCTACATATTCCCAGAAAGTCAGCTCACCGTCCGGTGTAAGGATTTCAAAATCTGTATCATACACATTTACAAACAATCCCGTCTCCTGAAGTCCGTTCCGAAGATAAAAAGCCTTTCTTTTTTTGCGTTCTTCAGCATTTTCTGCTTTTTCATCCTGTGTTTCTATTTCAAAAATATATTTATGATTTTTGAACTTTTTAAGTAATGCCTCCAGTCCCCTGCTTCCATATCCGTAATTTCTTTTCTCCGGTACAATTGCATAATAATCCAGAAGCGCCCTATCCTGCTCCGCATCGATCAGATTGATTGCCAGTCCTACGAATTCATCTTCGTCAACCATTGCAAGCATCTCCATCTTTCCATCTGCTACCAGGTTTTCCATTACCTGCAGGGGCTTTTTCTCCTGTTCCGGAAATGCTTTATTATACAGATCATAAAGCTGCCATTTATATTTTGCGCCTTCATCGGCAATGTTTACAAGTTTCATTTTTCTCTCCTGCTTAATTATTGATCATATCCGGCCATGACAGAATTTCTCCGGCAATCTTTTCTTCATAATCGCCCTCAATATCCTCACTTCTGCCTGCCTCATAGATATTTGTCTCTGCACCCCAGACTCCATCGTGATATTCCCACACATGGAATTTCAGTCCGCGGAACATAAAATCCAGACTTCCGCATCCGTCTTCTTCGGTATATTCAAACCTGATATTTTTTTGATTCAATGCATCCTGTACTGTCTGCAATCTCATATTCATTCCCCCATCTTGCATATTTATTAGTTATTGCTGTTCACAACAACACCTGTTTGTTACTGTTCACTCCGTTCACAGCAACTTGGTCAAAATCCATTCCAAAACACCTCGCGGAATACTGCCTGTGTTCACAGCAACACCTGTTTTTCTAGTATAACACATCTTCGGCGGTTGTCTATTGTAAAAAACGCTTCGATGATTTATTATAGTAAATAGCGAAATAATGAGGAGTGTAACCTTATGATTACAAAAATGGTTTTTCATGGAAGTGACATAGAAAAAATATGTGACTACTATCATTTAAATAAAGAAGATATCGTTAAATTCGGGGCAAATGTCAATCCTCTTGGCCTCTCCGCCTCTGTAAAAAAAGAAATTGCAGAAAATGTCGATCTTTTTTCTTCTTATCCGGACAGAGATTATGTATCTCTCAGAAATACGATCTCAGAATACTGCAGGATTCCCGCTGAATTTATTTTACCGGGAAATGGTTCCAGTGAACTGATCTCACTTCTGATTCAGGAACGTGCGCCGAAACACACCCTGATTCTCGGACCGACATATTCCGAATATTCCAGAGAACTTTCTTTCTCCGGAAGCACACAGGAATATTATCATCTGCGAGAAGAACGAAATTTCACTCTCGATGTAGAGGATCTGTGCAAAACTCTGGAAAACGGTTATGATTTCCTGATTCTCTGCAATCCGAATAATCCGACTTCCTCTGCGATCATGCAGGAAGATCTCTGCAAACTGATCGCATTCTGTGCAGATAAAGATATTTTTGTCATGATCGATGAAACTTACGTAGAGTTCGCACCAGATGTCGAAGAAATAACTGCAATTCCTCTGACCAGAGAATTTACCAATCTTATGGTACTGCGTGGTGTTTCTAAATTTTATGCTGCACCGGGCATGCGTCTCGGTTACGGAATTACCGGAAATATGGAATTTCTTTCCAAAATGCGAGAAAAACAGACGCCATGGTCACTGAACAGTCTTGGTGCCTTTGCCGGAGAGCTGATGCTCCGTGACCACGACTACATTCAGGAAACGCGTGATCTGATCCTCGATGAGCGTGACCGCATGGAGCAGGAACTTCAAAATATCCCTACTTTTAAAGTTTATCCTGCCTATGCCAATTTCATCTTATTAAAAATCCGCCGGGACGGTCTGACTTCCGCCGATGTCTTTGAGGCCTGCATCAAAAAAGGCCTGATGATCCGCGACTGTTCTTCCTTCCAGTGCCTGGACGGCGAATTTGTCCGCTTCTGCATCATGATGCACGACGATAATACAAAACTCTTAAACGTACTGAAGCAGCTGTAATCCAGCTGCTTCAGACTGTAGACAAAGCCCTGCTTTTGCAGGGTTTTGCTATTGTTGGAACCGCTTTTCTGATATAATAAATATCAGAAGGGCGGTGTTTTTTATGATGACGAAAAATGCAGATAAAAACAGAGAACAAATGATGATGTTTTCCATGGATGACATGGTACCTCAAAACCATATGCTGCGATTGATTGATAAAGCAATCAATTGGAATTTTATTTATGATCTGGTTGAAGAAAAATACTGTCCGGATAACGGCCGTCCCAGTATGGATCCCGTCATGCTGATAAAGATACCATTCATTCAGTATCTCTATGGGATAAAAAGCATGCGTCAGACCATGAAAGAGATCGAGGTAAACGTTGCATACCGTTGGTTTCTCGGACTAGACATGTTAGATCCAGTACCTCATTTCTCTACATTTGGAAAGAATTATACCCGCCGTTTCAAAGATGCAGACCTTTTTGAGCATATCTTTTCAAAGATTCTGGAAAAAAGCACGGATGGAAATGAAAGCCGGGCTTACCTTTGCATGCATGAATCTGAAAAAACTGGCAAAGATCCTGGAAAAACGAGGTTGGAACACAGCCAGATTTTTGTTGATTTTGAAGAAAATAAAAAGAAAAGAAGTTTTAAAAGAAAAATGGTGCTGGGCATAACACCCAACACCAAGTTTGTCTACAGTCTGAAACCCTGTTGCTCACACGCACCAGGGTTTTTGTTTATCTAGCCGTATTTAAATAATCAGAATTTTATTCAACTTCTGAAAACTGATCTTTTCCAACATTACATAATGGGCATTCAAAATCTTCTGGAACGTCCTCCCACTTTGTTCCTGGTGCAATACCACCTTCAGGATAACCTTCCTCTTCATCATATTCCCATCCGCAAACGTCACATACATATTTCATTAGTTTGTTCCTCCTTCTATTATTATAATAATCAATATTACTGATTACCTTTTATTTAAAATAATCATTCAATCATCATTTTTTCCGTTCAAAAACATATTCTGCATCTGATGATAAATCAGAGCGGAATGAATAGCCTAGTCTATCAAATTTCTTAATATCCTCAGGATTTTCAATTCTGTTTTCAGCCATGAACCTAACCATTTCACCACGGGCCATCTTAGCATATGTACCTTTTGTCACCAGTTTATCTCCTGATAACTCACAAAATGTAATCGTAATGTATCTATCCTGTCGTGTCAGATATTTTTCTATGCACTTAGAGTATTCTTTCGATGCCAGATTGATTATAATCCTGCTGTTATCAATCACTGAGCGGTATAATAAATCTCCCCAGTACTCATACAGATTTTTTGTTTCTCCTATTCCAACCTTCGTCTGCATTTCCAAACGATAAGGCGTCACACCATCCCTTGGTTTTAACACACCATAAAATGCAGATATTATTCTCAAATGTTTTTGTACATACTCGAACTGACTGTCCTCAAACACGGATGGAGCCATATATTGAAAAGCAATTCCTTCATATGATAAGACAGCTGGGGTAAGTAAATGATAAAGATCCATGTTTTCCAATCTATTGAAGTTCTGTTCTGTAATTTTGTCATTACATTTCCAGATAGTCTTCAGTTCTTCTTTTGACTTACTTTTCAACCAACTTTGTATCTCTGTCGTCTTTTCAATAAATTCAGGCAATCCATCCGGCGCTATGCTGTCAGTATCTGTAATCATCTTTTTAGCAGGGGATAATATTATCTTCATTAATCTAATTCCTTGAGCATATTTTCAGGATCATCTGCAGCCTTGACTTTATCATTTGCCTTTATAATAATCCCCTGTTCATCAATAAGATATGTGGTTCTTACTACTCCCATAGAGACTTTTCCATAATTTTTCTTTTCTTTCCATACATCATATGCTTCAATAACTTTCCGCTCTGGATCTGCTAAAAGTGTAAATGCCAATCCATATTTTTCCTCAAATCTCTTATGAGAGGATACAGAATCCTTACTGACTCCAAGAATAACTGCTCCTTTTTCGGTAAACTGAGGGTATCGCTCAGAAAACCCACATGCCTGTTTCGTGCATCCCGCTGTATTATCCTTGGGATAGAATATAAAATCACTTTTTTTCCTGTATAATCCGATAATCTATGTATTTTCCCATTTTGATCTGGCAACTCAAAATCCGGTGCCTTAACCCCTACTTCCAACATTATTTATCCCTCCCTTTCTGTATCTTTCTCTTTATTCGCCTTTTTCTTCCTATTCCCGGTAATCATTTTATGACCTGTATATATCGCCATTACCATACATAACATAGAACTTAAAGCAAAGTATTTGTGACTTGATTTTTGCTTTTTATATCCAGTGTAAAAAGTCCCAAGCATTGTGATCAATGCTCCTACTGACCAATATTTATGTGCTTTCATGTAATTCCTCCATTTTTTCAGTGTATTCAATTCTAATTATACGCTACCATATTCCTATGTCAATTTGATAATAGAACATTCCTATAAATTTTTTCAAAATATTATTGTCAAAACTATGTATTGTTATCCTTTAATTTTTCTTTGAAATAATTGACAAAAAGCTTGCTTTCAGGAGATTACTATTTAATCTCATTTCCATCTATATATAGTTGAAATTTATCAGGATTATTGACAACATCATAGTCCTTTCCGTATTCTACAGGTCTATATTCGGCTGTCATTACCGATTCCCCGTCTTCAATATCTTCTTTCCATAAATAGATGTTCATATCAATGCTCGTCGCATATCCTCTGTCTGTGGAGAATTTTGTCGAATGTAAAGAATCATCCTTGTACATCTGCAAAAGTTTTCTTGCAAACGCTTCTCTATCCTCAATATCTTCCCTATTTGCGACCACGGTTATATTTTCATCCCGATTTACAGAAAAAGTTCCAACTACATCTGGTTCGCCTTCTTTATGACTGGATTCAAATTTCCCATAAATACTTCCTGCAGCAATTATCAAGATTGCTGTTCCTGAAATTACTGCAATTATCTTTTTCTTCATATTTTTAATTTTTTTACTGCGTAATTGATTACTTCTTCCGGTGTAGGCCTGTCTCCTTTAAGTGTCATTTTCTTCCATTCTTCCTGCACTGCCGGGTCAGGATTAACAAATCCTGCATCTATGGCTATCTGCATTTTTCTGCGTACTTCTTCTGGTGTTGTGTTATACTTTTCTGCAATCTTCTCATATATAGTTTTCTCTCTCATTCATTTTCCTCAGATATATAAGTGGAATTATATCTTGTTCTATAAAATCAATTTAGCATATTTCTGTTGGCATGAAAAGAGACTTTACAACTTAAAATTGGATAAAAAGGACAAAAAAAGAAGAGCTGCTTGCTCTTCCCATATAGTAGTAAAATAATATGTCATGCCAGCGCAATATATTACCTAGAATATCGCTATAACAGGAAAGGGGCTGCATTATGACAGCCCCTAGTTTACTTCATCACGTTGTCTACATTCTGAGTGAACTCGTTCCCTGGTTTATTTTAGCATCGATCTGGATTTTGCTTCATAAAGATAAATTTTGCCACAGAGCGGTCGTATGTTTTAATGTGTCCAAACAGCCAGTCGATTACATTTTTCTGTACAAGTTCACTGAACCGATCTGTTGGTCCTTCATACTCCTGAAGGTATTCATACAGTTCCTGAATTGTCTTTTTAAACTCTTCATGTTTTTCATAATGTTTTTCACGCTCTGGATAACCGGCTTTTTCCTGAAGTGCTTCTTCTTCTTTAAAATGAAAGTCAGTATACTCGTTAAGATAATCCAGAAGTTTGATCGCCTTTACCTTGCTGTCGCCATTTTGACAGGCAATTACAAAGTTCTGAATACGGTCAATCAATTCTTTGTGCTGTGTATCGATTGTTTTATTTCCTGTTACTAAATTGTCATCAAAGGTAATGTTTAAATCGTAAGTCATAATTTGACCTCCATTTCTTTTATATGTTCTCTTAGGCTCTTTTAATGTCTGGCAGTTTCGTACCTGCATTTTCTGCTTAGTCTTCTACAGGAACGAAAACATCTTTTCCTAATCCGCAGATTGGGCATGTCCAGTCATCTGGAATATCCTCAAATGCAGTTTCTGGAGCGATACCGGCGTCTGGATCTCCTACTGCCGGATCATAAATATATCCACATGGTTCACATTCATATTTTTTCATAGTCATTTTCCCTTTTCAATGTCGATTTATTTTTGTTACCAAGTTCCTAGCAATTTTTCTAACACTTTGTTTCTTATGTATCTGTATTATACATGATAATTATTCTTTTGTCAATAATAGTAATTATTATTATTTTTTACACTTAGCATAAACTGATATTTGAATTGCACATTTACATATTGTATATATCATGGGAATAGTTGAATAAAAAAATGAACTCTATTCATTAAAGACAGAGTTGCTGGAAATTATTTCTCTCCAACAACTCTCTTCGTCTTTAAGTCCTTGAAACACAATACTGTCCAATCAGATTCATCCAACTGTTATATTTATTCTTTTCACACACCTTTCGACAAATTTCATTTTCCATCAATACACAGAACATCTTATCATAATCAAATGCCCAAACAGCACCATTCACATGGTTTTCCACTGCTTTCTGATCTATGTACTTTAAACGTGTGACCATTTTTTCAATTTCTCCATTTCTCAAGTTACCGATATTTTTGCAGATAAACCGAAAGAAATTCAACGTTGCATATTCGTCATGCCAATGGAACTCTTCTGGATTGTTTTTAATTTTACTGGCTCGCTGCTGTTCTTTGATTATCTGATCAGCTACACCTTTCATCGAATCTTCGTATCTCATATTACTCACCTACTCTTCCTCAACGCCCAGTGACGGTTTAAATCTTTTATCCTTTGCCTGCGGTACCACGATCTCATGATTTTGATGGGAAGCAATTACTTACTACAACTTGCAGAAGCGGATATCCAAAAGGCATTGTGGGAGCTGCCTTTGCTGACCGAAATCCATCTTCTTATGTAAAACCTGCAGGAATATAAAGGAAAAGTGACTATCCCTGTCGATTAATAATCCAAATAATATCGTCTATACCAATCTCTCCTTATGCTGTTTTTCTCTCCATAAACCATTTATCCACTTCGTAAAACAAGTGGTTTTCTTGCCACTGTATCATACAGGTGTACATCATTCCTACACCGCCTGCCTTTCTGCTGGCGTACCGCTCGATTTTCAAAATTCTGTCAATGCTATACTTTCTTCCATCCTCCCATGTAAAAAATATGGGAACCAGCTGTCCGTCTTTCCGAAACTCTGCTACTACATCTACATATACTTTGTTCATGCCGACACCCCACTATAAAATCTCAATTGCTCTTGGCGATGCCGGGATTCTGCGGATATATCCATTTAACTCCAACTGTTTGATTCTGGAAAAAGCAGATGATGTTGATCTTTAAACCATTAGTACACCATTTTTTCATCAAGATACGATAAATTACGACAAGATACGATAAGTACAAAATTTCCCAAAGCCGCACAAATACTGTATTTCTGGGCTTTTCCGCCTTTCTGTATGATAAGTTAATAGAGTTTTCAGCAATCAACAAAACAACTTTTTCTAAGGTTAGGCGAAATTTTTCAACACAATACAGGTAAGGCAGTGATTTCACTCGTTGCCCAAATTTTGTGACATTTGAAAACGGCCACCCCTTTTGGATGACCGTTTCGTATCTGCGTATTTTATTCAGCAATACGTAACCGCTCTACCACAGTTTTTTGTGCCATTTTGTTATAGCAGACCAAAGGAACAATGGCTGTAATGAGGAGCAGAGGGATAATACAGAGAAATACCGGAAGCAGGGTAAAATGCCATGTAAAATAGGTTAATTCCACACCCATCATCCGAACCACCGTTAGACTTGCTATAACGGAAAGTATCAGAGAACCTAAAAGGCCCAAGATAGAATAACCAATCCCTTCATATATCAGTATTTGCTTAACCTGCCATCCTGTCATACCTACCGATTGTAGCATTGCAATTTCTCTGTATCGAGACAAGATAGACGTTGTTATGGAGTTAATAAAGTTCAGTATGCCGATCAGAGCCAATATCGCACAAAGAGTGCCGCCCACAAGACGGAACATATTGATCATCCTGTCAAAGTTCTGCCGCAGGGTCACTTTTGAAAGATAATCCAAAGAGGTGTCCGTATTTTTAGTGTAGTTTTTCAGCCAGTTTTCGGTTGCAAGCTGGTGTTCATGATCCACATTGAAGATTGTTTTCATGGCCGGCTGATCGGCGGGTACCATATTTCCCAAAAGTTCATTGGTCGGGAAAATATAGTCCAATCCCATGTCTACCTGCAAAGGAGTTTGTAATGCGCTTGGAATACGTACTACAGCCAGCACATCATACACTTTATTTGTACCATCAAGCTGTGTCACGCTAATTTGATCGCCCGGTTTATACAAGCAAAGAGAACCATCACCCATCATTCGCAATGGAGTTACATACACGCCGGTTCCGGCTTTCCACTGTTCCGTGTTTAGTTCACCGTCTAACACCTGTACATATTCTGTCGGAAAATCATCCAAGCCATATACATTCACACCATGTTCCTGTCGAACCCTATAATTTTCCAGTTCATTTGCAATATCACTGGAAGAAGCAGAGAGTTCCTGTAATCGGGCGAGGTCGTTTTCAGAAAGCGGCTGTTTGGAAGTCCATAAGTAGATATTTCCTATATCTTCAAGACCATTCAAACTTTCTGTCTGGCTAATAAAATCCTGGCTTACATTCGCTGTGTTATATGGCGCATAATTGTTAATTACTGTTGTATCGGAAACTGTAAAATCTGTAAGGCTGAAATCAGCCACAAACTTATCAAAGTCAAAGGAGGTCACATAGGTATAAACGCTATTCAAGAGAACAATACTAAGGACAAAAGACAAAGTAACGATCATTACTTTTTTCTTGTTTCGAGTCAGATTGCTCTTTGCCATCATCATTGTGCTGATATGCTTACTGCGCCGCTGCTTTTTCTTTCCACCAGTCTGTTCAATATAGTGCAGTGCCTCCATCGGAGAAACTTTAGCCGCCAATATCGCAGGTTTTTGACAGCTAATGAAAACTGTAATTGCAGAAAAGACAATCGCTACCAAAAAGATCAATGGATTTACCGTAGTAACGACCCTTATATCATCAGTTAGCATATTTACAATCGCAGGCAACAACAACCGACCAATCGGCCATCCCAACAATAGTCCAATAGGAATACCCATAAGAGATAGCTTAATTGCTTTTTTATAAACGATTTTCCTTATTTGTCTTGCGGTGGTTCCCAGTGTTTTCAACATTCCATAAAACCGAATATCCTGCGCGATAGAAATATAAAACACATTGTAGATTAGAAGATAACCTGCGATAAAGATAACCGCAATACCGGTCACAAGGGGCAGCATGGAAGAAAGATTGACCGTTGCCATTTGGTAAGCGTCGTTAATACTTACCCGTTCATCTAAACCGTATTTGGAAGTCACCTCTAATGCCTGCTTTTCAATATTCCATGCCGTAGGCATCATCATAACAGCATCAATATAACCGGTTCCCACAGGTGGGGTTGTTCCGTCCGTTTCCCCGTGGATGACCGGAGCTACCTGTTCCGCATATGCTTTGGATAATAGCATTGTTTGACGGTACGCCACAGCATCCCCATCCCAAATGCCGCAAAGCGTAAAGGTATCGGTAAATGTATCCGTATCGGTTGTAAAGGTCAACTCCATTTGTGTGCCGACTTTATCCGGCAGTCCCATCGCATCCAGAACAATACGACTGGTGGCGATCTCATTTTTTTGTTCCGGCAGATGTCCGGTATCAGGAGTATTAAAGGTCAGTTCCGAATAAGTTTCATCACCATATCGCAGTTCCGTCGGCGTCTTATTGAAATCATCTCCCACGGCATTTCCTATGATAATTGAATATCCGATGTCTTTTATTCCTGTATCCGATGATAGCTTCTCATATTCCTCCCAGGATAAACGCTTGATACCAGCATGGGCAGAAGTGCCGGTTGTCCTCATATTACTTTCCTGCATAGCAGCCTGCAAGCTAATGGCAATCGTAAACAAACTGGTAAAAAGCAACGTAGCAAGCATGATTGCCAATACCGCAATCGTATTTTTTTGAGCTTTCAACGAGCGCTTTGCCAGAAGTTTCAAGACAAGTCTGTTGTTATTCCCAAATAAAATATCCGTCATGTTTTCGCCCCCTTTACTCGGAAATCCGGCCGTCCTCAATACGAATAATGCGGTCGGCAAGCTGGGCAATCTCATTGTTATGAGTAATCATCACAATGGTCTGATGAAATTTCTGGCTGGTCATTTTCAAAAGACCCAATACATCGCTGCTGGTTCTGCTGTCAAGGTTTCCAGTAGGTTCGTCGGCCAGGATGATAGCCGGTTTAGAAACAAGGGCGCGGGCAATCGCTACACGCTGCTGCTGACCACCGGACAGATTGTTAGGCATACTGTTCAGCTTTTCATCGAGAGCCAGCATTTTCACGACTTCATTCATGAAATGCTTATCAACGGTATCACCATCCAGCTCCACCGGCAAAACAATATTTTCATAGACGTTCAGCACAGGAACAAGATTGTAATTCTGAAAGATAAAACCGATGTTGCGTCTGCGGAAGATGGTAAGCTGTTCATCCTTGAATTTCGACAATTCTTTTCCTTTTACTTTGATACTGCCGGAAGTTGGAGTATCCAAACCTCCCATCATATTCAGAAGTGTGGATTTTCCACTGCCAGAAGTACCAACAATAGCCACGAACTCCCCATCCTCAATGGAGAGGGTTACGCCATCCAGTGCTTTCGTAATATTGGGCTTTGAACCATAATATTTTTTTAGTTCAGTCGTTTGCAAAATGCTCATAAAGAACACCATCCTTTCTTTCGTTAAGCCCATTGTAACGACCAAACCTCACAGGAATGTCACGAGCTATAAATTATTTCTGGACAATTCGGTTCTAAATGTCATAAGCCTGTGACATTTATTCTTCGGCGTACTTACTCTGTTCTCGAAGCAGGAAAACAGAAAAGGTTGACCCCTTCCCAACCTCGGATGTTACCCGAATATAACCGCCTTGCAAGGTTACGATCTCACGAGCCAGATACAGACCAATACCAATTCCATCTACATCATGTACGATGTCCTCCCGATAGAACCGCTTGAAAATTGCCCCCTGATGCTGTTCTGAGATGCCAATGCCTGTATCAGCAATGTCAATTTTCACATACCTTTCCAGGCTTTCAACCGAAAACCGGATTTGACCGCCCTCCGGCGTATATTTCACCGCATTATCCAAAATGTTGAACAGCGCTTCACCTGTCCATTTTCTGTCATGAGAAACGATCAAGCTCTCCGGGCAGTTCACTTGAACATTGATCTGTTTTTTCTCGGCGTTAAGAAGGATACCTCCCAATGCGGCGGCAAGCGTGTCATAAAGCGGCTGGCTTTTCTTTTCCAGAGAAATGACACCTGTTTCCAGACGCGAGGTTTTAATCATAGCCTGCATGAGAAAATCCAGTTTATCAAGTTGGGTGGCCTGTGCTGTAAGAAACTCTTTTTGCTTTTGCACAGGGACTTCATTTTCAAGCAGGGTGCTGTTAATCATTTTCGAGTTCGCAATCGGGGTCTTGACCTGATGGGAAATATCGGAAATTAGTTCTTGCAAGTCAGCCCGCTCTTGTGCAATGCTGTTCTTGTTTTCCTGCATGACTTCATACAAACGGTTCAGCCGATATTCAATTTTATAGAAAAGGCTTTCTTCTTCCACAGTCTGTTTCGGCTGCATATTCCCGGACAACATATCATCCATCAAACTGCAAAAAGCATCAGAGAACATCGCCAATTTGCGGCGAACCAGCACCATAAAACAAATAGAGCAAAACAGCACAAAGATGCCGAACAATAGTACATACCAAACAGCGGTTATATCTTGGATCAACGCATATAAAGCCACTGAAACCGTCACCATTGCTGCTAGCAGGAGAACAGCTAAAAAGATACAGGCTTTGTTGACGGAAAGTTTTCGCACATTCATTTCAGCGCCCCTCCGATCCACATATAGCCCATACCATATACCGTTTTGATGTACTGACGGTCGGGTGTTTCGATTTTGTTTCGTACCCGGCTGATAGCCGCAGTCAGAGCGTGTTCATCCACAAAATTTCCGTCTGCGTCCCACAGTTTTTCCAACAAGACTTGCCGCGTCAAAACAATCTGTGGATTTTTCATCAGGATTTTCAAAAGTCGATATTCCAGTGGGGTGAATGTAAGTGGCTTTCCTGACAGGGCAGCACTCATCTCTGAAAAATTGATGGTCAGTGTGCCATTCTCATAAGTATCACCACCATATTGTTTTGTCAGCCGCCCCAGCACCACCGCCAGTTTCTTTTGAAAGACGCTCATAGGGAAAGGTTTTGTCACATAATCCTCTGCGCCCAGTTCATACCCTTTGAGCATATCGCTTTCCATATCATTTGCGGTCAGAAAGATAATAGCGGTATCGGGGCGGCGCTCTTTTACCTCCCGGCAGAAGTCAAAACCGTTCCCATCCGGCAAATTTACATCCAGTACAATCAGGTTATAGTCCTGCTTCGTCAAGAAACTACTGGCCGCTGATTTTGTCAGTGCAGAATCAACCGCATAGCCCGCAGTATTCAAGTTATAGCATAAAGTATTATTCAAAAGTCGATCATCCTCGACTACTAAAATTCGCATGGTATCACACTCCTTCATTTTCAGTGTAGCATCCAAATGTCACAGAAACCTCACTGAGATTTGTTTTCTTTTCTCTAATGTTGCAGATATGTCGCATAACCACATTATAATCACCGAAATAAGGTTCATTTCATATGATATCATATATTTGTTCTTTGCTAAACATTCTTCCGGGACTTCGCATTAATAAATGCAAAATTTCAAACTCTATAAAAGATAAATCTATTTTTTCCTGCTTTCGAAATAATTCCTTTTTATTGTTGTTTTCTTCACATATTTTTTCTATCTGCCTACGATTCTGTAAAAATATATCTACTAAAAACGGATCAAATTCCTGTCCTGCATCATTTTTTTTAATTTCAAAGCATTGCTTCAATGGCATTGGCTCTTTATAATATCTGCTGGAAGATAATGCATCAAATACATAATCATTGCAAAACAAATGTATCAAGAATTAATAAAAATCATATACCATACAATAATAAAACAGGCAATTTGTAATTTACAGTACCTCACTCTTATTCTTTTCCTTTGCATATTCTTCTAATAATGTTTTACCAAAATCCCTTAAAACAAAATAGGCTTCTTTTTATGAGAAATGTGTCAATTTTATAGATTTCAAAAATGCAACTACATATTGAGGCCAATGTTCCTTTCTTCCTTTGTCTTTTTATATCCAATTTTCATGAAAAAAGGGGCTGCCTATTTCCTGACAGCCTCATTTTTCAATTTAGGAGAGCGCCGCAAGCGGTCTTTCCTATAACGTGAAAAATCGAGCAGAAAGCCTATTGTTAATCACTTTCTACCCGATTCTTCTATTTTCATATTTAACCTTTTACACTTCCTGCCGTTAATCCTTCAATAAAGAATCTTTGACAGGAAATAAAAACTACAAGTATTGGAATTAAGCTCAGTACAGAGAGTGCAAAAACATATCCCCACTGTGTAAACTGATGCTGTCCGAAAAATCCGGAAATAGCGATGGGCAATGTTCTTTTCAGATCGTCATTAATGACTGTATTGGCCCACGGAAATTCTTCCCATGCAGTAAGGAAATTAAAAATAGATACAGAAGCAATTCCTGGTTTCGTTAATGGAAGAATGATTCGGAAAAAAACAGTAAATACACTTCCACCATCTATATAGGTTGCTTCATCCAACTCCCCGGGAATGTTCTCTACAAACCCTTTTATCATGAAAGTAGAATAGGGAATAACCCATGCAACATAAAACGGAATTAACCCGCTTAATTTATTGATCACCTTCAGTTTGACCGCTAACTCATACTGGGGAACAATCAAAGTAGTCCCAGGTATGATCATGGTCAGCATGATAAACGTGAATAAGAACTTACGTCCCGGAAATTTAAACCTCGCAATACAGAATGCCATTGCTGCCGCAACAATTGCTGCTATTGTTACCGTCACAGTGGAAACAAAAATACTATTGATAAAATTGTTTCCGAACTTCTTTTGGTGCAGAATATACTGAAAATTTTCCAAGGTAATTTCTTTTATTTTTGGAAAAAATCTGGGAGGATATTCATATAATGCACCATTTGGCTTCAATGCAGTACTCAGCATATAGATCATTGGAAGAACAACAATGATAAGACCGAGAGTGAGGATTATGTATGTGATTCCTTTATAAACAGCTTTTTTGGATATCTTCAAGTTCCCCACCCCCTAATCCAGTTTACTGTGATCCATCATCCGGAATTGAACAACTGCCAATATTCCTAATACCACCGCAATAATAAAGGAAAGTGCTGCGGAATAACCAAATTCACCTGTACTAAATGCCTTATAATACATCCAGGTCAGCACACTTTCTGTTTTATGTCCTGGATTTCCATCTGTGATCATTTTAATCGATGTAAACACATTAAATCCACCAATGGTGAGCATTACCAGTGCAAACAGGATCGTTCCTTTTATGGAAGGAATTGTCACATAGATAAATTTGGCAATAGTTCCGGCACCATCTAATGCTGCAGACTCATATAAGTCTCTTGGAACAGTCTGTAAAGCAGCTAAAAAGACTACCATATTCCATCCGATTCCCTTCCAGGTTCCCAAAAGCATTGCAACGCTCATGCCGCCCCACCGACTGTCCAGCCAATGGATGTTTCCACTGATCAGATGTATTACTTTGGTAAGAAAATAGTTTAGCAATCCTTCCGTGTTAAAAACATACTTGAACACTAAGGATGCAATTACCCATGAAGTAATAACGGGAAGGTAATATGCCACTCGATAACTAATGGAAAATTTATTAATATTGTTTATGAGCATTGCGATCAGAAGTCCAAGTATCATTTGTGCTGGTACTGTTACCAATGTATACACAATGGAATTCGAAAATGACAGGTGAAAATATGGATCCGTTAAAACCTCTTTATAGTTGGCAAATCCGATGAACTCCTGATCAAACATAGAGCCAAAATCCCATTTGAAAAAGCTTGTGATAAATAATTTTACGATTGGATAAATGGTAAAGAATCCAAAAATCAAAATACCTGGAAGGAGAAGAAATCCAATCTGGATATTTTGGCTTTTCTTTGTTTTCATACAATCCCTCCCGTTAACTTAAGAATCTGTTCTATTATTCTTCTGCTAATAAAGCGTCTACTTTTTCTACTAGTTCATCCATGGCGTCCTGTGCGCTCTTTTCATCATTCATAACAGCGCTTACAGCAGTTGCCAGTTCGCTGTCGATTTCAGACCAGCAGGATACGGTAGGTCTGGATTCTGCGGATTTAATAGCCTCGATAAATGGTGCAAAATCAGCATTTTTTACGGTATCGCTTTCGAGAGTAGCTTTATTTACCGGAATCTGGCTGCATTTTGCCATTTCTTCCTGCGCAAACTCACCAGTCATAAATTTCATGAATTTCCATGCAGCATCTTTGTTTGCCGTATTAAACATGGAAATATCCTCGCCGCCAAGAACAGAATGGGAACCGCCCTCGCCTTCTGGCATTGGAGCTGTTGCGTATTCAAAATCTGGATATGAGCCTTCCATTTCAGAGATTTTCCACGGACCATCCATGATCATGGCATATCTTCCAGTTCCAAAACCATCCGTCATTGGGATATCTCCACTATTCCATCCAGTGATCGCACCTTCTTTATACAGATCCGCAAGTGTCTGGATTGCATTTACGGTTTCAGCGCTGTTTAAGTATCCGGTAGCCTTGGTCTGATCCTCATTGGTTATGGAACCACCCATGCTCCAGATAAACGGACATAAATTCCATCCTGCTAATGCTGGTTCATCATAGCCCCAGATCTGCTGGCCATTTTCATTTTCGCCCGCTAGCTTCTTGCAGTCCTCTATAAATTCATCCATAGTAGTCGGCGCAGAAAGTCCGGCATCTTCGAAGGCCTTTACATTATAAAACAGTATTTTCGTATTTGTATTTAACGCAAGTCCGTAAGTATCCTGTCCAATCTGAGCGGTACTCATCGCACTTTCCAGAAGACCGTCCGCTACTTCCTGATAATCATCCATCTCCTGGTTCAGAGGTACTAAAATTCCCATTTTTTCAAATTCAGGTACCCAGGCACTGTCAAGTCGTGCTACATCTGGAAGCGTCTCAGATTTGGCACTGATCAGGATTTTTTCATGAAGATCTGACCATTCATGAGAAACTGCATTTACCTTAATGTCAGGATTTTCTTTTTCAAACTCAGGGATCAAAACATTATTCAATGTCTCATTTTCGGCAGACTGTTCGCTGTAATGATGCCAGAAATTGATGGTAACCTCTTCTGCATAACAGGGTGCTGCACCTAATGCTGTTACACACATTGCTGCTGATAAAATGGTAAATAACTTACTGCTTTTTCTCATTTTTCATTCCTCCTGTTTTTAAAATGATGCCTTCAAATGCTCTCAATGATAACTTTAAAGCTCCCTGGCAGGAAATCATGTCTTCATTAAAATATCCTGCGTTTACCAGCTTTTCTGCCTGATAACTTTTTCCTGTCAATAAATCTTTGTACTCTGCAATCTTAAGAACGGGAAGCCGCACTTCAGTCGCTTCTTCTGCCACATTAATGAGTACATAAATTTGTTGGTTGTCTGACTGGCATAAATACCCGTATGTCATCTTTTCACATACAAGTGGTACAATGTTTCCTGTTCTTAAACATGGATTCTTTTTTCGGATACGGATTATTTTTTTGTAAAAAGATAATACATCTGCATTCTGTTTTGCGGGGTTCCATTCCATGCATCTTCTGCAATCGGGATCATTGTCACCATTTAAGCCAATTTCATCACCGTAATAGATGCTTGGAGCCCCTGGGAAACACATCTGGAACAAAGCGGCCAGTTTCAAACGGCGAATATCACCGCTGCAATTCCATAAAAATCGTTCCGTATCATGACTGTCCAGCGGCTGGAAAAGCGCCTGCCTGATTTCTTCCGGATAATGGGAACGCATCTGGCAAATTCTGTGGTTAAACATTTTTGCATCAATGCTGCCCCTGGCAAGAAAATCCCTCACACTATCCCGGAATACATAATTCATGATACTGTCTACGGATTTTTCATCCAGCAAGGAAAATCCATCTCCCCATGTTTCTCCCAAAAGGAGACAATCCGGATACGCTGACTTAATCCGATATCTGATTCTTGTCCACAAAGAGGGATCGATTTCATCTGCGACATCTAAGCGCCATCCATCAATATGATACTCGTTCAGCCAGAAGACCATCACATTGTAAATATAGGCCTGTACTTCCGGATTTGCCGTATTCAGTTTTGGCATATATCCATAGTCCCCGACACACTCATAAACTGCATCTGTTTCCGATACTTCTACAGGAAATTTTATGATATAAAACCAGTCACAATACCTGGATAATTCCTGTTTTTCAAGTATGTCCTGAAAGGGAGCGAAATGTATGCCACAGTGATTGAATACCCCATCAAGAACGATTTTTATCCCATATTTATGACAGGTTTCAACCAGTTCCTGAAATGTTTCCTTTGTTCCGAAAGAAGGATCAATCTCCAAATAATCCGTTGTAGCATATTTGTGATTAAAATCCCCTTTGAATATGGGATTCAGATACAGGCATTCCACTCCAAGAGAATTCAGGTATTCCAGATTTTTCAGAATTCCGGAGAGATCGCCTCCCATATAATTCTCTCTGTTAGGGGATGTTCCCCATTCCTGACAGCCAGAAGGATCATTAGAAGAATCCCCATTAGCAAAGCGTTCCGGGAAAATCTGATAATAAATAACTCCTTTTGCCCATTCAGGAACTTTTAAAACATTAGTTTCATTCGCATAGAGGAATTCATAAAATCCATCTTCTGGTTCGTTTTCACTGGTTTCCCATGCATTCTGGAAATAAATCTTTCCTGCGGTGTCAGTTAATCTGAAATAATATTTCAAATACCTTAACGTATCTTCTGTAATCACTTCTGCTGTAAAATGATCTCTCACACCATCTCTAGTAACACGCTGCATAAGGTAACTGCTGATCTTCTCTGGTGAAGTTCTTGAAAAAATCAGCAATTCGCAGGTTCTAATATCGCCTGCAGCGGCATGTATCGTCACCACCAATTTCTTTCTGCTGGCAAGATACACATCCGGATAGCCTGCGTGATGTTGTACTGCCGGTATATTCATTTTTTCTCCAATTCTGCATTGGTTTTGATATCCTCACTCTATTATACCTTTCGAGTAGACAACCTAGGAATCAACTCAGTTGAAATCAGGTTCTCTCTTTGTATAAAGTTTTGATCTTTTATCTTATTTATCAAAACCTCTGCTGCCATTTCCCCAAGCTTGTAAGTATCGATATCCACTACAGTGAGCGGCGGATCCATATATTCTGCAAAGGGATAATTATCAAAAGTTACAACTCCAATTTCTGTGGGTACCTGCTTTCCAAGTTTTTTCAATGCTTGCAGAACCTGAAAGGCAATTATATTGTTGGAGCATAAAAATGCATCTACATGTTTATGTTCTGTTGACTCTATAATTTTTCTTTCCAATTCTTCTTCATTCTTTTCCTTAAAAATAATACAGGTATTTTTTCCCTCCAGAGCTTTCTCATAACCCTGGATCCTTCGTTTGGTAAACATGGCTTCCAGATCATCTGCAACATAAGCAATTTTTCGATAACCGCATTTAAGTAAATGCTCGACTGCTTTTACGCCTCCCTGAAGATTATCCATATCTACCCAGTTCATGGTTTCATTTTTCTCTGATGTTTCTCCCATTACCACCCATGGAATGTTTTCATTTCTCAGGGCTAATAAAATATTCTGGTTCAAGTCTGACGCAGTCAAAATTAATCCATCAACTCTGTGTCCAAAAATGAGCTCGCATGCAGGAGAACTTTTTTCTTCCACATCATTTGTGATCAGAAGACTGTATCCATTTCTCTGTGCTACTTTTTCCATTGCATAAACACTTCGCGTGAAAAAGGTATTGGCAAATGCATTTTCATTATCTGCATCTACCACTAGCCCGATCGTAAGGGACTTTCCTTTCGCAAGGTTTCGTGCAAGGCTGTTTGGATGATAATTAAGCTCTTTCATTGCTTTATAAACTTTATTTTTCATCTCATCTGAAATTGGTGCAGTTCCATTGATCACTCTTGATACAGTAGATTGAGAAACTCCCACTTTTTTTGCGATATCATTTAACGTTGCCCCCATATACATCCTCCCTGATATAAGATTTTTTTCTGATTTTTATAGGATTCTTTACATTATCCGTGTTGTTGGTGTCATTATTATAACCTTATATCAGATATTATGCAAGCGGTTGCATTCCATGGTAAAAAAATAATTTTCTTGTGAAAACCTCCTTCCATTCACGCATTATGCAAGCGGTTGCATAATGTGATTTAATATATGCGCTTCCTTTATGAAAGCGCTTGCATTAACTATGCTTTAGTAATACCACTTATTATTAGAAATGTCAATTAAATTTTAAAAGGAATTGATATTTTGTATATTACATACAAAAATTTGTTCTGATTTTTATAACATTATCGTTTTAATATATAGTATTATGGCCTTATATGCTTAGCTGATTCAGCTGGTTTGATTGCTTTTTCAACTGCAGATTTTAATTTCGATTTTATATTTTTTAACATCGTTATATCTGCAATGTTTCCTTCAACAGTAAAATCAATGGCTCTTTTATTCTAATTGTCTCCCTTTATCCCAGCATAATGTGCAAAGCCGATATCCTGATATTCATAATGACAACGTTGAAATGCTTGAACACATGCAGTTTCATTTTGTCCAAGTTGTTGCAGAAATTGCATAATCTCTTGAGTTTCCATTTATAAAAGGCAAGCCTAAAAAAGACCTGCCCTTTTATATTTTATTATTTTTTACAGTGCATATAATTTCTACCGATGTACTTCTTAATATGCTTATAATTTATATTCTTTATAAAGCTCCTCACGATACTCTTCATCCTCAGAGGCCTTCTCTGCATCCGAATAACGTTTGTTCTTCAGAAGAATATTCATAAATGTTCCTAAACGGTTTTCACTCTTTTTTCGCCTTTTTTTTCGCCTTTTTTTATACCATTTTCCTCGGCATAGGAAATCATACTTAACATATCAGCCACCTCCTTTTGTCGGACCGGTTTATCAGAGTCCGGAATATATGATAATACTTTTTCCTGATTACCTGAAAACAATCCATATAAAAAATCAACGAGTCCTTTTTGATCTTGATTTTCTCCGCCAAGTCTTACGATGATTATTTCTATAAGGTCTGCTTCGGCAGTATTAATCTTGATATCTGGTCTTTGTTCAATTTGCACATTCCCATTTATTACGTCCATTTTAAACCATTAGTACACCATTTTTTCATCAAGATACGATAAATTACGATAAAATACGATAAGTACAAAATTCCCCAAAGCCGCACAAATACTGTATTTTCGGGCTTTTCTGCCTTTCCGTATGATAAGGTTTATTATTTTGCACAACTTTATCCATAAACGCAGAGAATCCCCGCCTAAAGGCGGAGGATTCTCCATATCATTCATATTTCCAATCGGTTCCCAGTCAATGCCTGTATGGTCAAAATCACCGGTCAGAAGAAAATATCAGATATCCTTTTCACAATTTCACCAATCACATTTATTACGGTCTTTGTTACAAGCACAAATCAAGTCAGGTACAATACCGAAACGTCTTATCTGTTAAAATCCTTGCAAAGATTAGTCCAAGCGGAAGCGATGCAATGATCAGAAGCGCAGCTGCAAACCAGGATGCAGAAACGGATAAGGACATGATTCCAAGGTTATAAAATCCACGGTATAAATAAAGCCCCGGTACCATGACCACAATGGAAGGCACTGTCACGGAAATCCTTGGATAACCCACCTTATTTTTCAAAAGGGAGGCAAGAAGTCCGGCTGTAAGTGCCCCTATAAATGCAGCTACTGCCGGAGGTAAAGCTACGAGATCCACCAGTTCAAGACGGAGGGTATTTGCAATTGCACCAAGTACTGCCGTAGAACAGGCAATCCTGACTGGGCTGTTAAACATGATGGAAAAACCGAACACGCCGAAAAAGCTTGCAGCAAGCCGTGTGAGGATCCACATTGCAGCAGACATACGGATCTTTATGAAATCCACTGGCTGCAGGTGAAGGAGCATAGCCATGATCCAGGCAGACATGGCGGCTACCAGAACAATGATCAGTGCATAAGTGAGCCTTTCCATGCCAGAACGCATATCCAGCTTTGCCAGGTCAATTCCGCTGGTAATAAAGGGAAAACCAGGGATGATAAAAAGCATGGCACAGATATATCCTGCTTCATGCTGAATGGAAATCCCAAACAGGATTTCCCCTAATTTCAAAAGTCCTGCATATACAAAGCATGCCAGAGAAACCGAGGAAACAATTCCAAGAAACAGGGTAAAATGATGCTTTGTTAATTTACAGCGAAAGAAATTTCCAAGTCCTGCGCCAACAAAAGCACAGAACATTTCTACCAGTCCTCCGCCCAGAAGGAAGGTAAATCCACAGCATGCAATGGCGGCAGCCAGCCCCAGGGCTACCGGGGAATAAAGGCCATGAATTCTTTCAATCTCATCCAGATAGCTATGAAGCTCTTCCCCGGACATATTTTTCCCCTCTGTTTCAAAATTGCGGATAAAATGCTCCAGCCGGTTCAGCTTTGACGTATTCACCCCTGTATTGGTAAGACATAACGACTGGGTAAATCCGTTTTCCCCATCAAAACAGGTGTACTCAATGGACATCAGCCCGATATCTGTGGTGCAGGTAATCCCCATCGCTTCCGCCAGGGCATTCATAGAGCTTCGGACTCTCCATGCTCCAGTTCCACAGGATAAAAACATAATCCCTACACGTCCTATAATGGAAGCCTTTTCCGTGATGCTCGCATTTATAACGGGAGTATTTTTGCCATTTTCATCGGTGTATTCATGCCACTCCACGTCCATGTGATTTTTTCTGACCCTCTCCAACTGCATAAAGCCACTTCCTTCAAAAAAGTCTCATTATAATTTCAGGCTGTCATTTCCAGCCTGTTCCATCATCCGTTCCCTGCAGGCAAGGACGATTCCATCAATTTCCTCCATGCGCTGAAGCATTTTCTTCTCAAACTCATGGATAGGAAGGAGAACGCCAAGCTCATCAAAGGGTTTATCGGGACTTTCTTTTTTTATACCGGTCTCCTGTCCATAGAATACGACGGCATGCGGTGCTGCCTGCTGGATTTCCTGGAAAGTCTTCCATACAACGGCATAAGTCTGGGCTTCTGTAAGACCCAGCTTACAGGTATCCGGGAGTGCATAAAGGATCAAGATTCCACGCTGGCGTTCTTCTTTTTCTTCTTTAATTTCCAGTCCGTCCGTGTAAGAATGTACAATGTCATATCCATCTGCAAGGTAAAGCCCGGACCTGGGTACACACTCATGCCTGTCAAATGTCTCTTTAAATTTTCCGTATTCATGAGCGGAAACCATCTTCCCTGTTTCTGGAAGAAGCTCTCCTTCCACATTAGTAAGAAGAACCGGGTTCTCTCCTGCTTTTCCATGGAATTTTCTTGGAATCAGGTAGGCTTCGCGGAGCAGATCAAACATACTTTTGCCACACAATTCCAGAAGAAGAGCACTTACATCCCCGTTCTGGTAAGCGTGAAAGAGTACCTGCAAAAAGTGGTCCGGATCCTCATCCACCAGCATATGTTCATCGTCCAGATATTGGTAAAACACTTTCCGAAGCCTTCCTGATGCCTCCGGGGAAGCCAGGATTCTGGAAAAAATATCTTCTACAGCTTGTTCTCTTGGTAAAACTGTTTTCATACTAAAACGCCTCTTTTTCTGTTTGGATCATAATGAGAACTGTACCTGTCTCTTTTCGGGAGGGATTATAGCATTGTTATAGTCATACCGCAATAGGATGAGAGATTTCTTTTTCATATCATATTTTTATGTCTGCCATATCACAGACCGTTGTAAGTGTTTTCCATTATAAGTTTCCATGAAATAAAATTTGTGAAAAATACCGTATCTTATCATCGGTCCCCCAGCAGGTCATTCCCACCGCATCTGCCATTTCCTGGGCATCAACACAGTAGGCGGACAGGCAAGAATAGTGCCTGTAAGGACCAGCGGACATGATCAGCAGGTCGGTATTTCCAGATTCCATTATTTTAGAGGCCAACTGTTCGGTGAGTTTATTGTGCGCAAGCTTCGCCATTTTATAGTCCATATCCTTACTTTGTATCGTCTGTAGAATAAGCGCTTTTTCATAGGCAAATACCCTTTGTTTCATAGTTTCTACCGTTCCGCATTCAGGTGGACATGCTGGATTTACGTTGTAACATCCACACTGATTTTCTTCACAAAACTTTCGGTATTCCGGTTTGAATACGAGTTTTTTTGTGTCCATGATTGCCGTATTTGAAAAACCAAGTTTTTTCGCTTCTTTTATGTAATCCATAAAGTACTTTCTCCAAGTTTTTTCTAATTACCAAGATTTTTTCCATACGCTGTTTTTATACATGCCCTAATAGAATGGTATTTTTTAATTCCCTTGCCGCAGCTCCCATAGGATGCTGGCTGTCATACACCAGGCAGATCTGGCGCTCCGGTATTTCATCTTTTAATGGAATCTGTACGATCTCTTTTTTCAAAAGGGAAGGTGCGGCCATCGGCTGGGGCAAAAAGGCAAGCCCGAGCTCGCATTTTACCAGAGGCAGAATCTGATCCGCAGTGGCAGCTTCCGTATCCGGGGAAAGATCCAGACCATGTGATAAAAATACACTGTTGTAGAATTTATAGGTCATAGTTTCCCGCCCAAGAGAAATCAGCGGATAGTTCTTTACCTCCCGAAGGGAAAGCTCCTGACTGCTAAGGGCGGTAAAAGTAGTGCCTCCAACCAGAATCTCCTGAAACGGCATGAGCATGATCTGTTTCAATGGGAAATCCACCTCTGCCGGAGTGGAAACTACTGCAAAATCAATCTTTCCACTCTTAACTGATTCAATGGCTTCCGGTGTGGAATGGTTGTATAGTCTTAGCCGGATTCCAGGATAAGTCATGTGAAAACTTTTTAATTTATCCAGCAGGAAAATATTGAGGGCAGTTTCACTGGCACCGATGGCTACACTTCCATGGGATAATCCGGAGCTGTCTGCCA